>NZ_CEVIVC010000184.1:0-3955 GCF_982290645.1 Protofrankia sp. CiP1_Cm_nod4 | reverse complement strand
ACCGGGTCGCGGGCTCCTCGGCGGTCGGGCGGGTGGACGCGGCCCGGCCGCGCCGCGGCTTCGTGGGCGACCCCGGTGACGGGCTGTACTACCACCCGGTGATCCTCGACGGTGTCCGGCCCGACGACGAGGTGTTCCGGGAGGAGACGTTCGGCCCGGTCATCGGGGTGACGACCTACCGGGACCTCGACGAGGCGGTGCGGCTCGCGAACGCTCCCGGCTACGGCCTGTCCTCGTCGATCTACACGAACGACCCGCGGACGGTCTTCCGGTTCCGCCGGGGGATCGGTGCCGGCATGGTCAGCGTGAACAACTCGACGTCCGGCGCCGAGGCGCACCTGCCCTTCGGGGGCAACGGCCGCTCCGGCAACGGCTCCCGCCAGTCCGGCCGCTGGGTGCTCGACCAGGTCACCCGTTGGCAGGCGGTCAACTGGGACTATTCCGGCCACCTGCAGAAGGCCCAGCTGGACACCGCCGTCCCCGCCGCCGACCTCACCTTCCGTCTGCCGCCCGGTTAAGCCGTCGGTCGGCCTGCCCTCCGTCCGCGCAGCCTCCCACCAGCCGGCCGGCCGACGGCGTGGGCGGCCGGCGGCGTGGGCGGCGAGGCGCTGGTCCGTGCGGTCAGCGTGCCCAGCGGGGGAGCAGCACGGTGAGGTCGAGGTCGACCGGGAACGGTTCGGTGACGGTGAGCCGCTGCCCGCTGCCGGTCGCCACGTAGGCGCCGGCGGGGCCGGGCCGGTAGGTCGTCACACGGGGTGGTACCGGCTCGATCCGCCAGTAGTGCGGGATGCCGAACTGGGCGTAGAGCGCGGGTTTGGTGGTGCGGTCCTCGACATGGTTGCCGGGTGACTCGATCTCGATCGCGACAACGACCTCGGCGGGGGAGAACCAGTGCCGGGCGGGCTCGTCGCTGCGTATCACCATCAGGTCGGGGACGCGGGTGAGCTGCCGGCCGAACCGGATGTCCACGGCCATCGCCAGCGCGAACGGCTCCGGCGTGATGTCCTCGAGCGCGGCGAAGAGCCGGGCGCCCAGCGCCTGGTGCAGGTTGGAGGGGGAAGGCGACACGCTGAGAGCTCCGTCGGTCAGTTCGTACCGATGGTTGCTGACCGGCAGCTCGTCGAGGTCGTCGGTGGTCCAGCCACCCGGAGGAATCGCGATCAGCGGCTCGCTCATCGGTGCGTCCTCCCATCCGTTCCGGTGATTCGACTCTACCCGTGGCGGGTTCGGTCATCTATGGCGAGTTCACAGTGTGTGAAGAACGTGTATCGCTCACGCGGCACCCCCGTGCATGATTATTCTCACTCAAGGCCCATGTATCATCCTGGATACTGGTTCGATGTCTTTTGTAACCCACTGTCGGCGGGATGTCGACATGTCTGTTGTGTCACTATGTCTGTCGCGTCACCATGGTCGGCCGGTTCCACATGTTGGTCACGGCCCGGGAGGGGAGCACTGCCAATGGCCGAGCACGATGAAGTGGTTCAGTCGGAGTCGCCGTGGCCGAGCCAGCGGGCGCCCGAAGAGGACGTCAATGACGGCCCGGACGCCGCGGCCGAGCCGTGGCTGATCCCCCGTTCGGTCGCGAACCCCACTCGCCTGCGGCTCGGAGTACCGCGGCAGTCGGACGCGGTCAGCGTCTCCAGCGGCGCCTGAGCCCGCGGTGACTCCTGACGCCTGACGGCGCGGGAGGTGCGTGTCCGGCGGATCGTCTGGTTCCGGCGGGTTGCTCTGGTCCTGTCGTCTGATCTGGCCCGGGCCTGTCCGCCGCGGGACGACCGGCCCGTCATCACGCAGGACCAGATAGTTCTACGCAGGTCGTACCAGACAGGGTCGTACCAGGCAGCCAGGTACGAAGGCAGGCAGTCGTACGACACGTCAGGCTGTACGACATGGCGCGGGCCGTGGCACCGACCTGTTCGGTGCCACGGCCCGCGCCGTTGTCCGGGCAGTAGATGTCGTTATTCGGTGGATGTCGGGCCCTGCGGCCCGGCGGGCCGGCGTCCTGCCCGGCGGGGCTGGTCGGCGCCGCGATGGGGCGAGTTGCCGCGGGTGGCGGGCGCACCCCACTGCTGCCTGTCCGCGCCCCGGCGTGGGCCGGAGCCTGACGAGCGCGCCTGTGCCGGCACCCGGATCCCGGACGGCTGCCGGGCAGCGGCCGAGTGCGGTGGCGTGCTGCGCGGCTGCGGGGGGATCCGGGGGGCGGGCGGCCCGGCGAGGCGCGCCACCACCTCGTCGTCGGCGTCCGCCGGTTCGGGCTGGGCGTCGCTGCCGGCGGCGCGCAGGAGCGCGCGCACCAGCCCGCGCTCCTCGGGGAGCGAGACAAGCACGTCGGCGCCATGAGCCCCCGCCCGCGCGGTACGGCCGCCACGGTGCTGGTAGGTCTTGGGGTCGCTCGGCAGCCCCGCGTGCACGACGATGTCGACCCCGTCGACGTGGATGCCGCGGGCGGCCACGTCCGTGGCGACGAGAACACGGTGCGTGCCTTCGGAGAACCCGGCGAGCGCGCGGCTGCGGGCGTTCTGCGCCATGCCGCCGTGCAGCGGCTGGGCCGGCACCCCGGAGCGGGTGAGCTGTTCGGCGAGCCGGTCGGCGCCGCGCTGGGTGCGGGCGAACACCAGGGTCCGCCCGGAGCCGCCGGCCAGGGCGGTCACCAGCCGGGTGTGGGCGGCGGGGTCGGCGGCCTCAAGCGCGTGCCGGGACAGGGTGGAGACCTGCGCGGTCTCCGAGTCGATGGCGACGAGCACCGGCTCGGGCAGGTACTGGCGGACGAGCACCTCCACCTCACGGTCGAGGGTCGCGGAGAACAGCAGCCGCTGGCCGCCGGCGGGGGTGGCGTCCAGCAGCGCCCGCACAGCCGGCAGGAAGCCGAGGTCGCACATGTAGTCGGCCTCGTCCAACACGGTGATCGCGATCTCTTCGAGGGAGCAGGCGCCGCGTTCGATCAGGTCGGTGAGGCGGCCGGGGGTGGCGATGACGATATGCACGCCGCGCCGCAGCGAACTGATCTGCCGGGAGATCGACGTCCCGCCGTACACCGCGCGCAGGCGCAGGCCCAGCGGCCGGGACAGCGGGTCGAGGGCGTCGTGGACCTGCTGGGCGAGCTCCCTGGTGGGGACGAGGATCAGCCCGCGGGGGCGGCCCGGGGCGACCGCGCGGTTCTTCGCCAGCTCGGCGAGCATCGGCAGGCCGAACCCGAGGGTCTTGCCGGAGCCGGTGCTCGCCCGGCCGAGCATGTTCTCCCCGGCGAGGACGTCAGGCAGGGTCGCGGCCTGCACCGGGAACGGGGCGGTGATCCCCTGCCGGGCGAGAGCGGAGACAAGGGCGGCGGGCAGGCCCGCGTCCGCGAAGGAACTGGCCGGTGGCCGCGGCTCGCGGGTCGGCAGCGGTGGCCGCGCGGGTGCGGCGAACCGGTTCGGTCCGTTCTGCTTGCCACCTGAGCGGGGGCCGCCGCGGCCGCGATGGGCGGCGCCTCGAGCGGGCCGGGGGCGGCGGCGGGCAGGGGAGGGCTGAGTGTCACCGTGCTGAGACAGGGTTCTTCCGTCCGTCGTTGTCGAGGTCGCCGGGGGAACCACGGCGATCGTGTGGCAGCAGTCGTGTGTCCGCTTCGGGCCGCGTCACCAGAGCATGAGCGGGTGCACCCGCTACCAGGGTGCACGCCGACCTGCTGTCACACGGACCTCTGACGTGTGGCTGGATAACCACATGTCATGGACGGCTCGTAGCCGCCAGCGGTCTCAGGGTACACCGATCACGACCGCCGGTGCTAAGGGCGGCGCGCCCACCAGGGGTGAGACGTCGCGCACCCCGGTGTGGCGGGGGGACGGCGCCGTGCGTCACGGTCACCGTGGGCCGGCAGCGGCAGCGGGCAGGCGCGGGCCGGCTGCCGTGGCCGGTCACAGGGAGTCGCTGGTAGCGGGCTGGTGGAGGGGCCGCGGGAAGGGCAGCCGGGAGG
>NZ_CEVIVC010000183.1:8308-9303 GCF_982290645.1 Protofrankia sp. CiP1_Cm_nod4 | reverse complement strand
GGCGGCATGTACCCACCGTTATCAGACGCCCCCGATCGGCCAACGACGGCCATCGACGGGCAGACCACCGACCACAGACAACGCGGGCCGCCAGCACATCCTTCGGCGCCGCGCGCCTGTTCACCGCCGACGCGGACTGTCCCGAGTGATCCTGATCGACGTCCGCTGACACTCGGCCGGACCCGCCCCCACACAAACCCGGCCCGAAAGGCAAGCCTTTTCCATCGGGCCGGAGCCGAACAACCCACACGACACGCCACCCGGCAGCCGACAGACGCCGAACATCTGATATAAGTCCCGTCAACCATGCCAGACTGGACGTAATTTCAGCCCGGCCGCACCAGCCTGGCAACCGCACTGGCCATCGCACCCGGCAGCGCATGGCTCGCGACCGTCAGCAATGACAAAACGGTGCGGATCTGGGATTCCGCTACGGGACGCCCCACCGCCACCCTCAGTACCGACCCGGCGGAAGCTCCAGCGATCACACCAGACGGTCGTCTGCTCGCCACTATCAGCCATGATCGGACGATCCGAATCTGGGATCGGACGTCCGGAGAGATCATCACTATGATGCGAACCGACAGCGACCCGGTCACCTGTGCCTGGACCGCCGACGGCCGCAGCCTGATCGTTGGCGGTGAGCGAGGGGTGTACCGCTACGAGTTCCGCCCCGGCACTCCGGACAGATAGATCCGGACAGCAGCCCGAAGGCTCGAAGGATGTGAATGCGGGCTGTTATCGCGACAGCGGATTCGCATCCTTCGATTTCTGCGCGCGCCGCTGCGCCGGGGTCGGCGCCCCGTCCACCGCGAAAGAGAATAGAGCGTCAGAACAGGGTGGGGATGGCGGGGGCCAGGCCGCGCAGGGCGTCGTAGTCGACGGTGACGCAGGCCAGGCCGCGGTCCGCGGCAAGCAGGCGGGCCTGTGGGGTGATCGACTGGGCTACCAGGATGCCGCGTACCGGGTGCGGGAGGAAGGGATCGTCCTGGAGA
>NZ_CEVIVC010000183.1:7241-7758 GCF_982290645.1 Protofrankia sp. CiP1_Cm_nod4 | reverse complement strand
CGGGCGAGGTACCGGGTGAGCTGTTCGACACCGTCGATCTCGCCCTTGCGTTTCACCTCGACCGCGACGCTGGCGCCGTCGGGGTCCCGGCAGAGCAGGTCGACCGGGCCGATGCCGGTCTCGTACTCGCGGCGCACCAGGGTGAGGCCCTCCTGGATCGCGTCCGGCCGGTCGGCGAGCAGGACCTGCAGGTGCGCCTCGACGCCGTCCTTGCGCAGGCCGGGGTCCACGCCGAGCTCGTGCGAGGAGTCGTGCAGGATCTCCTCGATGGTGATGACGAGCTGCTCGTCCGCGCGGTTGGTCACCCGCCAGACGCCGTCCGCCTCGGCTATCACGCAGGGCGGGCTCATCCAGTTCAGCGGCTTGTAGGCCCGCCCGTCCGCGTGGATGGACACCGACCCGTCAGCCTTCACCAGCAGCAGGCGGACGGCGCTGGGCAGGTGTGCCGTCAGCCGGCCCACATAGTCGACGCTGCACCGAGCTATCACAAGACGCACGGTTGCGCACCTTACCGCGT
>NZ_CEVIVC010000183.1:1599-7082 GCF_982290645.1 Protofrankia sp. CiP1_Cm_nod4 | reverse complement strand
ATCCCGGGCGTTCTCGTGGGCGGCTGTCAGCTCCCAGCGGGTCAGCTGTGGCAGCGCCCACCACAGCGCGACGAAGAACGCCGCGGTCGCCGAGCAGATCAGGACGGTGGCGAGCGGGCCCATCAGCACGTCGACGACGAGCAGGACGGCGCCGTTGATCCCCGCGCCCAGCATGGCCAGCCCGGCCAGCGCCATGGTGTTGGCCGCGGCGACCAGCCGGGCGCGGGCGCCCCGGCGGAACATGATCCGGTGGTAGGCCACCGGGCCGATCAGCAGTGCGGACGCGGCGGCGACCACCAGCAGCGTGGCCAGGTAGAGCGCCCGCTGGAAGTCGGTGACCTGGTCCCAGCGCTGGGTGAAGGGGAGGGTCAGCAGGAAGGCGAAGAGGATCTGCACACCGGTCTGCGCCACCCGGATCTCCTGAAGCAGTTCGCTCCAGTTCCGGTCCAGCCGCCTGGCCCGCGGCTCCGGAGCATCCTCCAGCGGGACGTCCTCCCATGGCGCACTGTTCCGCGGGGCACCGTTCCGCGGGGCACTGTTCCGCGGGGCGGCGCCCGGCGGGGCGCTGTCTTGTGGAGGGTCCGGGCGAGGGGGCATCGCCGGCCGTCTAGGTCAGGGGGAGGACGCGGCTGGCGGGCCGCTCCCCCGGGCGGCGGCCCTTCCGCCGGTCCGCCCGGCTGTTTCCGCGGCGGCGCCCCCGGCGGCCTTATCGCTGCTCTTCCCGCCACTGCCGTCGGCGGCGGCCTTCGTCTCGGCGGCCCGCCGGGCGGCGACAAGGCCGTCGAGCAGGCGCGTCCGGTCGGCGTAACGCCGCCGGTAACGGTCCGCCTGCTCCGCGGGCAGCCTGATCAGCCGCGTCGGGTCGCTGTTGTCGGCCATGTCCGCCCGCTTCACGGCGACGGCGAGATCGTCGGCGGCGACCCGGGCAAGGTAGTCCTCCACCGGCTCCCCCGGGCGGTGGCTGAGCGCGTCGACCGCCGCCACGACCGCGGGCGGGTAACCGAGCGCAGCGAGATCGTCCAGGGTGATCGCGGAGTCCTCGACGACGTCGTGGAGCACCGCCGTCATCTGCGCGTGCTCGTGGTCGGCCCCGGCGCCGTCCGCGATGGCGGCAACCGCCCGCATGACCCGCAGCGGATGGCCGATGTACTCCTCGCCGATCTTGTCAAGCTGGCCGGTATGGGCTCGGGTGGCCAGGGCCACCGCGTCGTCCAGGGACGGAGTGTCGGGGACCATTCTGGGCACGCTACGCGCCCGCCGGCCACCTCGCACATCGGTCCCGGGCCGGCGAAACATCTCTCACCAGGCCTTTGATGCTCTCACCAGGCATCAGCTACTTTCCGCGACGACTACTCTCCGCGAAATCGGCGTCTCGGAGTCCAACCGGGTTAGATGGTGGGCTGTGGTCGGCCCAGGCCGCCAGCGGCCCGGATGACGTCGACCACGCTGTCCATGATCTCGGTGAGGCCGTAGTCCTTCGGCGTGTACACCGCGGCGACGCCGAGGGCCTTCAGCCGCTCGGCGTCCGCCGGCGGGATGATGCCGCCGACGACCACTGGCACCTCCCCGACGCCGGCCTCGCGCAGCCCGTCGAGCACCACCGGCACCAGCTCCATGTGCGAGCCGGAGAGCACCGACAGGCCCACGACATGGACGTCCTCCTCCACGGCGGCGGCGACGATCTGCGCGGGTGTGAGCCGGATGCCCTGGTAGACCACTTCGAAACCGGCGTCCCGGGCGCGCACGGCGATCTGTTCGGCGCCGTTGGAGTGCCCGTCGAGGCCGGGTTTGCCGACGAGGAACTTCAGCCGGCGCCCGAGCTCCTTCCCGGTCGCGACGACCCGTTCCCGCACGTCGGTGAGCTGCTGGCCGCCCGCGTGCACCGAGGACGCGGCGGACACCCCGGTGGGGGCCCGGTACTCGCCGAACACCTCCCGCAGGGCACCAGCCCACTCACCGGTGGTGACGCCGACGCGGGCGCAGGCGAGGGTGGCCGGCATCAGGTTCGCGTCGGTCTTCGCCGTGTCCCGCAGGTTCTGCAGGGCCTCGTCGACGGCACGCGCGTCGCGGCCGGCCCGCCAGGCCGCGATGTCGGCGCGGGCGGCCTCCTCCACGGCCGGGTCCACCGTCTGGATGGCCGTGGTCAGGTCGGCGAGCAGCGGGTTCGGCTCGGTGGTGGTGAAGGCGTTGACGCCCACCACCACGTCCTCGCCCGACTCGATGCGCACCCGGCGGGCCGCGTGCGAACGGACGAGCTCGGACTTCATGTAGCCGCTCTCGACCGCGGCGACCGCGCCGCCCATGGCCTGCACCCGGTCGATCTCGGCCTGGGCGGCCTCGGCGAGCTCGGCCACCCGGCGCTCCACGACGACGGAGCCCTCGAACAGGTCGGGGTACTCCAGCAGGTCGGTCTCGTGGGCGAGGATCTGCTGGATGCGCAGGGACCACTGCTGGTCCCAGGGCCGGGGCAGGCCGAGCGCCTCGTTCCAGGCCGGCAGCTGCAGCGCCCGGCAGCGGGCGTCCTTCGACAGTGTCACGCCGAGGGCTTCCAGCACGATCCGGATGACGTTGTTCTCCGGCTGCGCCTCGGTCAGGCCGAGGGAGTTGACCTGGACGCCGTAGCGGAACCGCCGGTGCCGCGGGTCCTCGACGCCGTAGCGGGTCCGCAGCAGGGTGTCCCACAGCCGCGTGAACGCCCGCATCTTGCACAGCTCCTCGACGAAGCGGACGCCGGCGTTGACGAAGAAGGAGATCCGGGCGCACACCTCACCGGTGCGTTCCGCCGGCACCTGCCCGGAGGCGGCCACGGCGTCGAGCACGGCGATGGCCGTGCACATCGAGTAGGCGATCTCCTGGACGGGGGTGGCGCCCGCCTCCTGCAGGTGGTAGCTGCAGATGTTGATCGGGTTCCATCGGGGGATCTCGGTCACCGAGTAGGCGATCATGTCCGTGATCAGCCGCAGCGACGGCGCGGGCGGGAACACGTACGTCCCGCGGGAGAGGTACTCCTTGATGATGTCGTTCTGGGTGGTGCCGGCGAGCGCGGCGACGTCCGCGCCCTGCTCCTGCGCGACGACCTGGTAGAGCGCGAGCAGCCACATGGCCGTCGCGTTGATCGTCATCGAGGTGTTCATCCGGCCCAGCGGGATGTCGTGGAACAGCGCGCGCATGTCGCCGATGTGGGCGATCGGCACGCCGACCTTGCCCACCTCGCCGCGGGCGAGCTCGTGGTCGGGGTCGTAGCCGGTCTGGGTCGGCAGATCGAAGGCGACCGAAAGGCCGGTCTGCCCCTTGGCCAGGTTCCGGCGGTAGAGGGCGTTGGTCTCGGCCGGGCTGGAGTGCCCCGCGTAGGTCCGGATGATCCATGGCCGGTCCCGCTGGGGACGAGCCTGCTCGGAGAGGTCCTGCCGTGCCGCATCCGCCATCGCCGCACCCGTTCCCGAAGGGATTGTCGGACGTCCAGCAGCGTACCGGCGCGGGCCGTCAGCCGCCCGAACAGAGCGGCGGGCGCCCCTGCCACACGGTGAACAGGCCGGTGGGCAGGCCGTCGCAGGCGCTGGGGCCCTGCGCGACCCGCTTCCACGGGCCGTCGCTCGTCCGCTTCCACACCTGCGGGTTCGGCGGGGCCGGGGTGACGCCCGCGACCTGCGCCAGGCCCACGGCCCAGTACTCGTCGGCGGCGCTGTCGACGCCCTCGACGGCCCCGTAGAAGAGCTTTCCCTGCGGTATGACGACGTCGTCGGTGGCCACCCCCGCGACGCCGCCCTCCCGCAGGGCGTACGCGAGGCTCGCGCTGAAGGCCCGTCTGTCCACCGGCCGCACCCGCATCTGGTGGGCCGTGCCCGGCTGCCGGCCGCCCTCCCAGGCGGACGGCTCCAGCGGCGGCCGCACCTCGGCCGGGGGCGCGGCGGTGGGCGCCGGCCGGGGGGCGGGTGTCTTCGCCGGTGCCGTGGCCAGGCCGATGGCCACCCCCAGACCGACCGCGGCGGCGAACGCGCCCGCGATGACCAGCGGGCGGCGCGGGTCAGTGGGCCGGCCACCGCCCGCGCGGTACGCGGGACCATCCGCTGGGTTCAGCCGCTGCGCATCGACGTCGAGCATGTTCCTCCCCGGCCGGCTCCATCATCCCATGGTGCACGGCCACGCCCCGGAACCGGGGCTCCGCGCCGTCCACGCTGGTCGGCCACAGCCCACCACACCGGCCGGCCCGGCGTGCCGGCCGGTCGCCGCGTAGCGGCCGGTCACCGCGGATCAGGCATGACCGACGTGGGATCAGGCATGACCAACATGGAACAGGTCGGCGTCCTCGACCTGGAGGAAACGTCCGAGGCGGTTCGCCGACAGCAGCCGGCCCAGATCGTCGGGTACGTCCACGAGCACCATCGACCGCCCGGAACGCCGGGCCCGCCGTACCCCGCCGAGCAGCACGCCGAGCGCCGCCTGATCGGCGAGCTCCAGACCGGCCACGTTCACCCGCAGCCGCCCCCGGCCGCAGTCGATCGCGGTGTGCAGGCGCATCCGCAGATCACCGACCGTCCGCACGTCGACCCGGCCGTGCAGGCGCACGGTCTGCAGCTCCCTGCCACTGTCGTTGCGAAACGTCACGTTCTTGCCCATCAGGCCTCCCGTCCCCCCGTCCCCCCTGATCCACGCCCTGACCGCTCGGGCATCCGCAGGCACCCGGAGGGTGGTCAGGGCATGCCTGGCGATCAGAGGCTGTCGGACGTGGCCGGCCGCGTAGCCGGCCGACGGTTTCCATGCCCTCCGTTCCGATCCGTGGCGCACCAGCGGCGAAGCGTGTGACGCCTCGTCCGTAATGCCAGTATCCATGGTCGCAGAGTGGCCGTTCAGATGGGCTGATGTGCACGGCGGCGGGCCTGTCACACACCGGGCCACCACAGCGTGACGGGAAGATAAACACGCGATACGAACAACTATAACGCTATGTTTAGCCAAGATTACGCTTACGACTGCGACGCGACCCACGCGCGAACGCCTGCGCACGGCCGGCGGCACTGAGACGATGAAGACCGTCCGGCCCGCCGGCCCGGACAGCCGGGAGGTGACGGTGCCACTGAACAGCCTGCACTACACGATCGGTCCGGCCATCGCCGTCGCCGCCACCGCCGTACTCGTGGCGGTGTGCAGATGGGTCTTCACACCGACCCGGACGCGCGGCAACCCGGACACCCCCTTCCAGCACGCCGACTTCGGCATGCTGGTGCCCGTGGCCACGCTGCGCACACCGTCGGACGCGGACCGGCTGCGCCAGCTCCTGCGCCAGCACGGGATCCGGTCGACCTCGGGCGCGGCCGCGCTCGGCCCGGTCCAGGTGAACACCGACGGGAAGCTGCGACGTCACCACACCCCGGCCTGGCATGTCATGGTGTTTCCCGAGGACTCCCTGCGGGCCCGGGCGGTGGTGGCCGGCACGGAACGAGACTGGGCCTGACCGACGGGACCGAGACGGCCCTCAGCGGTCA
>NZ_CEVIVC010000183.1:0-1378 GCF_982290645.1 Protofrankia sp. CiP1_Cm_nod4 | reverse complement strand
CCCGCCGTCCCGCCGTGCGGCCGGCTCGCCACGCGGCTCCCGCCGGATGTCCGCGCCGAGCAGGCGCAGCTGCTCGACGAAGGCGGCGTAGCCGCGGTCGATGTGGTGGACCTCGCTGACGCTGGTGGTCCCCTCGGCCACCAGGCCGGCCAGCACGAGCCCGGCACCCGCCCGCACGTCCGAGGCCACCACGTGCGTGCCGACCAGGCGGCCGCCGCGGCGCACCACGACATGGTGGCCGTCGGTGCGCAGTTGCGCGCCGAGCTTGCTCAGCTCGCGGCAGAACACGAAGCGGCTGTCGAAGACGTTCTCGGTGATCAGGGAGACACCCTCGCTGACCGCCTCCAGGGCGATGGTCTGCGGCAGGAGATCCGTCGGGAAGCCCGGGTAGGGCAGGGTCACCACGTCGATCGAACGCGGCGGGCGCTCCGCGGTGACCCGGAAGCCGTCCGGCCGGGTGTCCACGGTGGCGCCGGCCGTCGTCAGCTTGTCGAGCACGATCTCCAGATGGTCGGCGCGGCCGCCCCGGATCATCACGTCGCCGCCGGTCATCAGCGCGCCGATGGCGAACGTGCCGGCGACGATCCGGTCCGCGACGGTGTCGTGCGTGGCCGGCCGCAGCTCGTCGACCCCCTCGATGACCAGCGTGGACGTGCCCGCGCCGTCGAGACGCGCGCCCATGGAGACCAGCATCGCGCACAGATCGGCGATCTCGGGCTCCCGGGCGGCGTTGTCGATCACCGTGGTGCCCTTGGCGAGCACCCCGGCCATCAGCAGGTTCTCGGTGGCGCCGACGCTGGGGAAGTCCAGCCAGATCGACGCCCCCTGCAGCCGGCCGGACGAACGGGCCACCAGGATCCCGGACTCGACGTCCACCATGGCACCGAGCTTGGCCAGCCCGCTGACGTGCATGTCGAGCGCGCGCGCGCCGATGGCGTCCCCGCCGGGAAGCGCCACCCGCGCCTCACCGCACCGGGCGACCAACGGCCCGAGCACCACCACCGACGCCCGGATCCGGCGGACGAGATCGCTGTCGGCCGCGGCGACGGGCCGCTCCGGCACGTCGATCGACAGTGAGCCCCCGACGACGTCCCGCTCGACGGTCGCCCCGAGCGCGCGCAGGACGTCGGCCATGACGGTCACGTCAAGAATGCCGGGTACCGAGCGAAGGGTCGTGCGGCCGTATGCCAGCAGGCTCGCGGCCATCAGCTTGAGCACGGAGTTCTTCGCTCCCGGGACATCCACCTCGCCGACCAGTTGACAGCCGCCCGTGGCGACGAACCGTTCCACAGAAGTCGATGGTAGGGCCTTGTCGGCCGCTGTCCGGGGCCGGCCCACCGGCACGCCAAGGCCAACTCGGCACCCGGCCGGCCCACCC
>NZ_CEVIVC010000182.1:0-8438 GCF_982290645.1 Protofrankia sp. CiP1_Cm_nod4 | reverse complement strand
CGCCACCCGCTCCTGCAGGCCACCCTCACTCCCGCCGACACCGACCAGGCCATCCTCACCGGCCGGCTCTCCCTGCACACCCACCCCTGGCTCGCCGACCACGTCGTGCACGCCACGGTCGTGGTGCCCGGCACGGCATTCGTCGAGCTGGCCGTGCGGGCCGGGGACGAGGTGGGCCTCGACGCGGTCGAGGAACTCGTCCTGGAGGCGCCGCTGACCCTGCCGGCGCGCGGGGCGGTCGAGATCCAGGTCGTGGTGGCGGCACCGGACGGGACGGGGAAGCGCACGTTCGGCGTGTACGCCCGGCCCGCCATCGACGGGGACACCCCCGCGGACTGGACCCGCCACGCCACCGGCCTGCTGGCATCCGCCGGCCTGCCGGCAGCCGACGGACGGCCGGCGGACGGCCGGCCATGGCCGCTGGAGCAGCCGGAGCGGGCGGTGTTCGACACGCTGGCGCCGACGGCCTGGCCCCCCGCGGACGCCACCGCCGTCGACCCGGACGACGTGTACGCGCAGCTCACCGCGGCCGGGCTGGCCTACGGCCCGCTCTTTCGCGGCACGAGCGCGGTGTGGCGGCGCGCGGGCGAGGTCTTCGCCGAGGTCGAGCTGCCGGAAGGGGTACGCGGGGACGCCGGGCGCTTCGGCATCCACCCCGCGCTGCTCGACGCCGCCCTGCACGCCGCCGTCCTGACCGCGCCCGAGGGCGGGCGCGCCACCGCGGGCGGCGCGTCCGAGGGCCGGGTGCCCTTCGCCTGGTCGGGGGTACGGCTGCACTCCGCCGGCGCGGCCGCGCTGCGGCTGCGGATCGCCGGTGACGGCGACAGCGTGGCCGTGCACGCGGCCGACAGCACCGGCGCGCCGGTTGTCTCCGTCCGTTCGCTGCTGTCCCGGCCGGTCAGCGCCGCGCAGGTCGGCGCGGCGCGACGCGAGGCCCACCGGGACTCGCTGTTCGCCGTCGACTGGGCCGTCATCGGCCTGCCGGCCACCGCCGACCTGCCTGCCATCACCGACCGCTACCAGGTGCTCGGCAGTGATGATCACCAGCTGCTGACCACGCTGCGCGCGGCCGGGGTGGACGCCCGGGCCGCCACGGACCTCGCCGGGCTGGGCACGACCGAGCCCGAACTCGTCCTCGCCCCCGTGACCACGTCCGACGCGGCCGCTACCAGCACAGCCGCTACCAGCACAGCCGCTACCGACGCGGCAGCGTCCGGCACAGCCACTTCTGGCGCGGTCGCGTCCGGCACGGCCACTTCCGACGCGGCCACTTCCGACGCGGCTGCGTCCGGTTCTCGTGGGACGGCGGCAGCGGCGCACGCTGTCACCCACCGTGTGCTCGAGCTGGTGCAGGGGTGGCTGGCCGAGCCGCGCGACCCGGGGTCGAAGCTGGTGCTGGTGACCTGCGGCGCCGTGCCGGCCGGCGGGCAGATCCCCGATCCCGCCGTAGCGGCCGGCTGGGGGCTGGTCCGCTCGGCGCAGTCCGAGCACCCGGGCCGGTTCGTCCTGCTCGACCTCGACCCGCTGGACAGCGTCCTGCTCGACGCGGACCCGCCGGAGATCGACCTGCCGGCCGTGCTCGCCACGGCGCTGGCGACCGACGAGCCGCAGCTCGCCGTCCGCGGCGGCACGCTCACTGTCCCCCGCCTGGTCCGGGCCCCGGCCCCACCGGCACAGCCGGCGGTGGAAGCGTCGGCGGAGGCAGCGCTCGACCCGGACGGGACCGTGCTGATCACGGGTGGTACCGGGGCGCTGGGCGGGCTGCTGGCCCGCCACCTGGTGGCCCGGCACGGCGTGCGCCACCTGCTGCTCACCAGCCGCCGCGGCCTCGCCGCCGCAGGCGCGGAGCAGCTGCGCGACGATCTCACCGCCCTCGGCGCGTCGGTGACGGTCGCCGCCGTCGACGTCACCGACCGGGAGGCGCTGGCCGGCCTGCTCGCCGCGATCCCCGCCGGGCGCCCGCTGACCGCGGTCGTGCACGCCAGCGGCGTCATCGACGACGGTGTCGTCACCGCGCTCACCGCGGACCGTCTCGATGCCGTGCTGGCGCCCAAGGCGGACGCCGCCTGGCACCTGCACGAGCTGACCCGCGGTGCCGGCCTGGCCGCGTTCGTGCTGTTCTCGTCGGCCGCCGGCATCCTCGGCAGCCCCGGCCAGGGCAACTACGCGGCGGCCAACGCCTTCCTCGACGCGCTGGCCGGCTACCGCCGCGGGCACGGCCTGCCGGCGACGTCGCTGGCCTGGGGGCTGTGGGCCGGCGCCAGCGGGATCACCGGCGAGCTCACCGACGCCGACCGCGAGCGCATCGCCCGCGCCGGCCTGCGCCCGCTGTCCGCGCGGGACGGGCTCGACCTCTTCGACGCCGCCCTCGGCGCCCGCCCCACCGCCACCGCCACCACCGCGGGCACAGGCAGCGGTCCGGACGCGACTGTTCCCGGCACCGCTACCCGCGGGAAAGCCAGCACCATCGGGAACGCCGACGCAGATGCGGGTACCGGCACCATCGGTAACGCCGACAGCGCCGGGGACGCCGACACGGGCGAAACGGGCGAAAAAGCCAGCGTGGGCGGGACCGGCGGTGTGGAGCGGGCGCTGCTCGCACCCGTCCACCTTGATCTGGCTGTGCTGCGCGGCCGGGCCGCCGAGCACGGGGTGCCGGCGCTGCTGCGCGGCCTGGTCCGGCCGGCCCGGCGGGCGGCCCGCTCCGCCGGACCGGCGGCCGCCGGATCACCGCTGGTGGCGCGGCTGGCCGCACTGTCCCCGGACGAGCGGGCCGCGCACCTGCTCGACCTGGTGCGCGGCGAGGTCGCGGCGGCCCTCGGGCACGCCGACGCGCGCGCGGTCGCGGCCACCAGGCCGTTCACCGACCTGGGGCTGGACTCCCTGACCGCCGTCGATCTGCGCAACCGGCTGGGCACGGCGACCGGGCTGCGGCTGCCGACCACCCTCACCTTCGACCAGCCGAACCCCACCGCCGTCGCCGCCTTCCTGCTCACGCTGCTGACCGAGACCGAGACCGGGCTGGCCGGGACGGCGCCGGCCGATGCCACGGCGTCCCGCGCCGGACGGCCGGGCGGCCAGGTCGTCGACGACGACCCGATCGCGATCGTCGGCATGGCCTGCCGCTTCCCCGGCGGGGTCGCCTCGCCGGAGGACCTGTGGCGGCTCGTCGCCGCCGGCACCGACGCGATCACCGAGTTCCCGGGCGACCGCGGCTGGGATCTCGAGGCGCTCCACGACCCGGACCCGGACCACGCCGGCACGTCCTACACCCGCCACGGCGGTTTCCTGCTCGACGCCGGCGACTTCGACACCGACTTCTTCGAGATCGCGCCCCGCGAGGCGCTGGCGACCGACCCGCAGCAGCGCCTGCTGCTGGAGACCACCTGGGAGCTGTTCGAGCGGGCCGGGATCGACCCGGCGACGCTGCGCGGCAGCCGCACCGGCGTGTTCGCCGGGGTGATGTACCACGACTACGCCCCCAGGCTGGACGAGGCGCCGTCGTCGTTGGAGGGCTTCCTCGGCACCGGCAGCGCCGGCAGCGTCGCCTCCGGCCGGATCTCCTACACGTTCGGCTTCGAGGGGCCGGCGGTCACCATCGACACGGCCTGCTCGTCGTCGCTGGTCGCCCTGCACCTGGCCGCCCAGTCGCTGCGTTCCGGCGAGAGCGAGCTGGCGGTCGCCGGCGGGGTGACGGTGATGGCCTCCCCCGGCGCCTGGGTGGAGCTGTCCCGGCAGCGCGCGCTGTCACCGGACGGCCGCAGCAAGGCGTTCGCGGCGGCGGCGGACGGCGTGGGCTGGGCCGAGGGCATCGGGCTCGTCCTGCTCGAACGGCTCTCGGACGCCCGCCGCGCCGGCCATCCGGTGCTGGCGCTCGTGCGGGGGTCGGCGGTCAACCAGGACGGCGCGTCCAACGGGCTGACCGCGCCCAACGGGCCGTCCCAGCAGCGTGTCATCCGCACCGCGCTCGCCGCCGCCGGGCTCGCTCCGGCCGATGTCGACGCCGTCGAGGCGCACGGCACCGGCACCCGTCTCGGCGACCCCATCGAGGCCCAGGCCATCATCGCCACCTACGGCCAGCACCGGGAGGCCGGCCGGCCCGTCTACCTCGGCTCGCTGAAGTCCAACATCGGCCACACCCAGGCGGCGGCCGGCGTCGCCGGCATCATCAAGATGGTCCAGGCCATCGAGCACGGCGTCCTGCCCAGGACCCTGCACGTGGACGAGCCGTCACCGTACGTGGACTGGGCCGACGGGGACATCGAGCTGCTCACCGAGGCCCGGCCCTGGCCCGAGACGGGCGCGCCCCGCCGGGCGGGGATCTCCTCCTTCGGTGTCAGCGGCACCAACGCCCACGCGATCATCGAGCAGGCCCCGGCCGACGACCGTCCGCTGGCGCCGTCCCGCCCGGCCGCCGGCGGCGAACCGGTGACCGACGGCAAGCCGGTCGCGTGGACGCTGTCGGCGAAAACCCCGCAGGCCCTGCGGGCGCAGGCCACCCAGCTGGCGGCCTGGCTGCGCGCGGACGAACCGCCGGCCGGCGGCGAACCTGTGACCAACGGCGGGGCCGAGGTGGACGGCGGCGGGGCCGGGGCGGGCGTCGCGGCGGTCGCGGCGGTCGCGGCTGCGCTGCACACCACCCGTGCGACGTTCAGCGAACGCGCGGTCGTCGTCGCCGACGACCGGGACGGCTTCCTGGCCTCCCTCGACGCGCTGGCCCGCGGCGACCTGCCGGTGAACGCGGCCCGGGGCACCGCCACGGCGGACCGCCGGATCGTGTTCGTCTTCCCCGGCCAGGGCTCCCAGTGGCCGGGAATGGCGGCGGCCCTGCTGGACACCTCCCCGGTGTTCGCCGCGGCGATCGCGGACTGCGCGCGGGCGCTGCGCCCGTACATCGACTGGGACCTGCTCGACGTGCTGCGCGGGGCGCCGGACGCGCCCACGCTGGAGCGGTTCGACGTGATCCAGCCCACGCTGTGGGCGATCCTCGTCGCGCTCGCGGCGCTATGGCGCGCGCACGGTGTGCACCCGCACGCCGTCGTCGGCCACAGCCAGGGGGAGATCGCCGCCGCCTATGTGGCCGGCGCCCTGTCCCTGGACGACGCCGCCCGGCTGATCTCCCTGCGCAGCCAGGCCGCCATCGCGCTGGCCGGGCGCGGCTGCCTGGCCTCGATCGCGCTGACCGCGGACGACCTCGAGCCGCGCCTGGCCCGCTGGGGGGACGGCCGGCTGTCGATCGCCGCCATCAACAGCCCCGGGTCGCTGGTGGTCGCCGGTGACACCGACGCCGTGACGGAACTGGTCGCGGAGCTGGAGGCCGAAGGCGTGCGCGCCCGGGTCCTCCCGGCCACCTACGCCTCGCACTCGGCGCACGTCGACAGCCTGCGCGAGGTGCTGCTGGCGGACCTCGCGTCGATCACACCGCGGGCGGGGACGATCCCGCTGATCTCCACGGTCACCGGTGAGCCGGTCGACACCAGCACCCTCGACGCCGAGTACTGGTTCGCGAACCTGCGTCGGACGGTCCGCTTCGAGCAGGCCACCCGTACCCTGCTCGAGCGCGGCCATGACACGTTCATCGAGATCAGCCCGCATCCGGTGCTCAACTTCAGTCTGCAGGAGATCGCCGGGGTGACCGGCGCCACCGGCACCGTGGTCGCCGGGACGCTGCGCCGCGACCAGGGCGGGCTGGACCGTTTCCTGCTGTCCGCCGCCGAGCTGTACGTCCAGGGAGTGCCGGTCGACTGGGCGGTGACGTCCGGCAGCCCGCACCCGCGGGTCACCCTGCCGACCTACGCCTTCCAGCACCGGCGCTACTGGCTGGACGTCGGACGCTCGTTCGCCGGGGAGGTCTCCGCCACCCGGCCGACGCAGATCGGCGGCCTCGCCGCCGCCGACCCGGCCGCCGCCTCGGTCTCGGCCGCCGACGGGCTCCTGCTGCGGCTGGCCGGCCTCGGCGAGGCCGAACGGGACGAGGCGCTGCTGACGGTCGTCCAGTCGGAGATCGCGACGGTGCTCGGGCACGCCGACGCCGACGAGGTCCTGTCCACCCGGACGTTCCAGGAGCTGGGGTTCAGCTCCCTGACCGCGGTCGACCTGCGTAACCGGCTGGGCGCCGCGACCGGGCTGGAGCTGCCGGCCACGCTCGTCTTCGACCATCCCACCCCCGAGGCCGTCGCCGCCTACCTGCGCGCCGAACTGGCCATCGACACCCCGGCGGCGGTGCCGGCGACGGCGGTGGACGCGGTCGACCAGCTGGAGGCCGTCCTCGCCGCCGGCGCCGCCACCGAGGCGGACCGGCAGGCCGCGATCACCCGCCTGCGCCGCCTGCTCGACCAGTGGGGCACCGGCCCCGCCGGTCCCACCGGCTCGTCCGACAACGAGCTGGACCTCGACTCCGCCAGCGACGAGGAACTGTTCGCCCTCATGGATCAGGAGCACGCCTGACGATGTCCAACGACGACAAGCTCCGCGAATACCTCAAGCGCGCGCTCGCGGACTCCCGGGCCGCCCACCGGCGGCTGCGGGAGATCGAGGAGAGCCGGCGGGAACCGATCGCGATCGTCGGCGCCGCCTGCCGCTACCCCGGCGGGGTCAACTCGCCGGCGGACCTGTGGCAACTCGCCGCCGCCGGCGGTGACGCGATCAGCGGTTTCCCGGACGACCGCGGCTGGGACACCGACGCGCTCTACCATCCCGACCCGGACCATCCCGGCACCACCTACACCCGCCAGGGCGGGTTCATCGCCGGCGCCGGTGACTTCGACGCGGCGTTCTTCGGGATCTCCCCGCGGGAGGCCGCCGCGACCGACCCGCAGCAGCGCCTGCTGCTGGAGAACGCCTGGGAGCTGCTGGAGAACGCCGGGATCGACCCGACGTCGCTGCGCGGCAGCCGCACCGGCGTGTTCGCCGGTGTCGCCGGGCGCGACTACGCCGCCGGCTTCCACGAGGTCCCCGACGAGCTGGAGGGCTATCTGGTCACCGGCGCGCTCGGCAGCGTCGCCTCCGGCCGGATCTCCTACACGTTCGGTTTCGAGGGGCCGGCGGTCACCATCGACACGGCCTGCTCGTCGTCGCTGGTCGCCCTGCACCTGGCCGCCCAGTCGCTGCGCTCCGGCGAGAGCGACCTGGCGATCGCCGGCGGGGTCGCCGTCATGACGTCGCCGCTGGGCTTCGTGGACTTCGCCCGGCAGCGCGGGCTCGCCCCCGACGGCCGCTGCAAGGCGTTCGCGGCGGCGGCGGACGGCACCGGCTGGTCGGAGGGTGTCGGCCTGCTGCTGCTCGAGCGGCTCTCGGACGCCCAGCGCGCCGGCCGCAGCATCCTCGCCGTCGTCCGCGCCTCCGCCGTCAACCAGGACGGCGCCTCCAACGGCCTGACCGCCCCCAACGGGCCGTCCCAGCAGCGTGTCATCCGCGCCGCCCTCGCCGCCGCCGGCCTGACCCCCGCCGACGTCGACGCCGTCGAGGCCCACGGCACCGGCACCCGCCTCGGCGACCCCATCGAAGCCCAGGCCCTCATCGCCACCTACGGGCAGAACCGCCCCGCCGACCGGCCGCTCTACATCGGCTCGCTGAAGTCCAACATCGGGCACGCCCAGGCCGCCGCCGGCGTCGCCGGCATCATCAAGACGGTCCACGCCCTCCAGCACGGCGTCCTGCCGAAAACCCTGCACGTGGACGAGCCATCACCGTACGTAAAGTGGTCGGCGGGTGCGGTGGAGCTGCTCACCGAGGCCCGCCCCTGGCCCGATGTCGACCGGCCCCGCCGGGCCGCCGTCTCCGCCTTTGGCGTCAGCGGCACCAACGCCCACATCATCATCGAACAGGCCCCCACCGACCAGCCCGCCCCAGCGGACGCCGCGGCGGACAGCTCCCCGGCCACCCCGGCGGATGCCGGGACGGACAGCCCGGCGGACCGGACGGACGTGCGGGCAGCTGCCCGGGTCGACGCGGACGCGCCCGCCACGGGCACACCCGCCACCGAGGCGGGCGCGGAGCCGGGGAGCGCGGGGACGCCCGCCGGCGAACCGGCTGGCAGCCCACTGCCGTTCCTGATCTCCGCGCGCTCACCCAGAGCCCTCCAGGAGCAGGCCGCCCGGCTGGCCGCGCACGTCAGCGGTGACAGCACACTGCGGCCGGTGGACGTCGCCTACTCACTGGCCACCACCCGGGCGACGCTGTCCCACCGCGCCGTCGTCATCGCCGGGGACCGGGACGACCTGCTCGCGGGCCTGGACGCGGTCGCGACCGAGCGGCAGACGCCCCGGACCGTCGTGGGCACCGGCACCCCTGGCAAGATCGCGTTCCTGTTCACCGGGCAGGGCGCCCAGCGCCCCGGCGCCGGCCGCGAGCTCTACGACACCTACCCCGTCTTCCGCGCCGCCTTCGACGAGGTCACCACCGCCCTCGACACCGCCCTCGCCACCTACACCGACCAG
>NZ_CEVIVC010000181.1:8799-9397 GCF_982290645.1 Protofrankia sp. CiP1_Cm_nod4 | reverse complement strand
TCCTCGACGGGGAAACCGTCCTTCGGCTGTCCCAGGTCCCCGCGATCTACAAATCCGAGCCGGATTGAAACTTAAGGGCCGCCCCCTCCGGGAGGGCGGGGTTGTCCCCGCGATCTACAAATCCGAGCCGGATTGAAACCGGCGGACTTTATATAAGCAATAAGCTCAACTATTTGTCCCCGCGATCTACAAATCCGAGCCGGATTGAAACCACTCATGCTATCACCTCCTCAGTTGACTCTGGTACTGGTCCCCGCGATCTACAAATCCGAGCCGGATTGAAACCAAATACTCCCAAACTATCCATTCGGGAATATAGTCCCCGCGATCTACAAATCCGAGCCGGATTGAAACTTGACCATGCGGCGCGCCTCGTCGGCGTCAATGGTCCCCGCGATCTACAAATCCGAGCCGGATTGAAACTCGGCCTGGTTGGCCGACCGCAAAAGCTCTGGTCCCCGCGATCTACAAATCCGAGCCGGATTGAAACAGGGCCCACCCGGGGAGGAACATGAGGACCGCGGATGTCTCCGCGATCTACAAATCCGAGCCGGATTGAAACCAGGAGGCTGGCGAGGTGAACTCTGCGCCGGTTGGG
>NZ_CEVIVC010000181.1:6702-8760 GCF_982290645.1 Protofrankia sp. CiP1_Cm_nod4 | reverse complement strand
TCCCCGCGATCTACAAATCCGAGCCGGATTGAAACGGGATGACCTCCAGCGGACGGAACAGGATGTCCGGTCCCCGCGATCTACAAATCCGAGCCGGATTGAAACGGCAGGCCCTCCACTCTGGACGGGCTCTGGTCTGGGTCCCCGCGATCTACAAATTCGAGCCGGATTGAAACTTCTGGCGCTTCGCCGCCCCTTCTGCGGTGAGGTCCCCGCGATCTACAAATCCGAGCCGGATTGAAACCGAACATGGCACCCCAGCCGCGGAACTGCCGCGTCCCCGCGATCTACAAATCCGAGCCGGATTGAAACTCCGGTTCCCAGGACCGTCACGAAAACGATGATCGGGTCCCCGTGATCTACAAATCCGAGCCGGATTGAAACATGATGCCCATCCTTGGACTTCTCCTAGTCGGGTGTCCCCGCGATCTACAAAATCCGAGTCGGATTGAAACCCGTCGGTGAAGATGCCGAGTGCGATCAGGTCGTCGAATGGTTCCCGTGATCTGTAAATCCGGGTCGGATTGGAGCATGGTCTCGTTGACAGCCACCCTGTACTCGTAGGGGCGCCAGTGAGCTACCTGGTCGGTTGTAGGTGGGTGGGCTGCTGGTGTCTCGGGGGTGGCGGGTACCCTCGTGGTCGGTTTCTACGGGGGTGGTCGTGATGCGGGTGTTCGTTCACGTTCTCGGGGCGTCCGATCTGGGGGTGGACAGTCAGGCACGGTTGCGTTCCGGGGGCGATGGTGGGTCCGCCGGGCCCAGCCTGCCCGAGAAGGTTGCCGGGCTCCTGGCCGCTGTTGATGCCGGGGACGAGGAGACTGTTCGTCGTTCGCTGACGACGCCGGTTGTGGATCCCCAGCGGCGGTGGGAGAAGGTGCCGTTGGAGATCCTGCTTGAGCTGTGGGTGCCTGGCGACCGACTGTTGCTGGTCGCGACCGAGAAGGGGGCTCGGGCCACCGCCGGGCTGGCCGAGGCGATCGAGCGGGCGCTCGGTCTGGTGCCCGACGCCTACGGTCCTGTCCTCGACCCGAAGCTCGATGTCGAGCGGGTTGTTGTCGCCGAGTGGCCGACACTGCCGGTCGGGCGCCGGGTCCTGCGGGAGTGGCTCGGGGCCCACCGTGAGGTGGGCGGGATCGTCACCGGTATCGGCACTGGTCCCACCGGGCTGACGATCGGGTGCCTGATGGCCGCGCTCGCGGACGGCCGCCCGGTCGACGTCCGGCCGATCCAGGAACCCGCCCACGGCAAGCTGGTCGACCTGCGCGTCGAGGACGACCCGGCGCCGTGGCTGGCGCGGCGGCGGATGTTCGGCGCGCTCGCCGCCCATGTCGGCGACGACCATCCGCGGACCCGTGACCTGCTGCGCATGCTGGATGCCCGGCAGCGCCTCGACGTCGAGAACTTCACGAAACTCGCGTCCCGGTGCGGGATCGACACCAACGGCGAGCTGGCTGTCACGGATCCGGCGGCCCTGGAGAACGCCTTCTTCGACCGGCTCGCCCGCCGTGAGGTACAGGCGGTGATGCTCGGCCGGGCGTGGCTGCTCAGCGGATACAACTCGTTACGAGAAGCCGGTGACCCGGTCATCAACAACGAGGGCAGACGCGGCCCCGGGAAGACGGAGACGCTGGGGCCGTTCATCGAACGGGTCAGCGGCCGCGGCCACCTGAGCAAGGCCGGGGCATTCCTCACCGGTCGAAGATGGATCAACAACTTCGCCGGCGACAAGCATCACGGACTGCGGATCCCGAACCGCGGCTACCTTGTCAGAGCGGCCGGGTCGGCACGCCACGCGGACGACCGTGACCCCCGCCGGGCCGGGGCGCTGTTCACGCGGATGCCTGGTCTGCCCAGCGTGCCCGACCTGTTCCGCTGGTCCTCGGCCGCGTCCGGTGAGGTGCTTGTGGCCTACAGCGTCGGTCTGCAGGAGGAGCGTGACGGCCGGCGTCCGTTCGCCGATGCCGTGTGCGACGCGGACACGTTGCGCTCCCTGACGGATCTCATCGACCCGCGGCCCCGGGACACCGCCCCCGGGCAGCCGAGGGACGAAGGACGGTT
>NZ_CEVIVC010000181.1:5545-6321 GCF_982290645.1 Protofrankia sp. CiP1_Cm_nod4 | reverse complement strand
GGCCAGGCTCGACGCGGCCAGGCTCGACGCGGCCAGGCCTGCCACGGCGGAGCCGCCGGGCGACCCCGGTGCGCTGGAACCGATCGTGGTACCGACGGATATCGACGGGGTCCGCAGGACCGTCGCGTCGTCGCTGCTCGCCGTGCCGGGGGTGGCTGACGTGGAGGCGGTTGTCGTGCTGGCCGGCCCCGGCATGAACGCGATGAACGCCGGTCTGCTGCTCGCGGGCACCGACGTCGCGACCGCGCTGGGCTGCCCGGTCCATGTCGGCGCCATGGTCGAGGCCGACGACGGCGGGACGCGGGTCGAGATCGACAGGGACCAGGTGGCCGCGCTGCCCGGCTACCCGGACGTGCTCGCCCGGGTAGCGCTGGAGCATCTGGCGAGCCTGGAACTCGCCGCCGCCGCGGACACGCTGCGCCGGGGCGGTCAGCGGCTCGCACCTCTCGCGGCACGGGCGGAGAGGATCCGGGACGCCTTCATCGGCGACTTCCCCGGTCCCGTCGCCGTGAGGCGGGCGGAGGTGGCCCGGCGCATCGAGCTGATCAAAGTTCTGACCGGGAAACACACCGACGATGGGCACCGGGACGGCGCGAGGAGGCACACCGGCCCGCCGCCGGCCCGCCGTACCCTCGTCGACGACTGGCACGCGCTGCATCTGGCGATGACGGTCGCCGACCGGCTGCTCGGGCCAGGCTGGTACACGCCCGATCTCCCGATCAGCCGGTTCGCCTACCAGATCCGCTCGGACGCGGTCACCACACACGGCACGGAAC
>NZ_CEVIVC010000181.1:0-5171 GCF_982290645.1 Protofrankia sp. CiP1_Cm_nod4 | reverse complement strand
TGCAGACCTTCGCGGCGGCGCTGCGGTCGCATCAGGGCCAGGCGTCCCCTCGGCACCCGATTCGCCGGAGCGGGATTCGCACCTGCGGCGACCTGCTGTCCAAGGTCCAGCGCGAACTCGGCGGCGGGCCCGCCCCGGCGGCCGCTCCGGCCCGCGGCTCGCTGCGCGAGGATCACCAGCGGCTGACCGATCAGCTCCGCTCCTGGGCCGAGAACGACACCAGGGAGCTGGACGAACCATCGCCATAGGCCGGACGCCGGCCGGCCACCGCCAGGTGACCGCCGGACGCGCCCGCCCGAAACGGTAACCCCATGATCACGGGGTCGTACCGTGCCCGTCCGCGGTGGGCGTCTCGTCCGCCGCGCTGGTCCGCCGCGTCCGTCCGCTGTGTCCGTCCGCTGTGTCCGTCTGCCGGGGGGTGAGACACCCGCTACGGACGGAGTCAGCATGTCACAGCCGACCAGCCCCCAGCGCCGCGGCGCCGGCCATACAGCGATCATCCCTCTCGGTGCCACCGGGTTCGGTGCCACGCGGCTCGACGGCCGTCACGCCGGAGTCGGCCGGCGGACCCGGCTGCGGCTGTGGTGGCGGGGACGGCGCGACGCGGGCGCCGGGATACCGACGTCCGCACCCGCCTCGTTCGTGACCCCGGCGATCCGGGAGCTGGCGGCAGGCGCCGAACGCTCCCACAGCCGGTTGCGCTCGGCCCTGACCACGCTGCTGATCGAGATCGACACGGAGATCGCGGAGACCGTTGCCGCGATCGCGGTCGTGCGGGCCCAGCAGGACACCGACCCGGCCGACCGGATGGTCGCCGACGCCGAAGCGCTCGGCCAGCCGGCCACCAGCGACGACGCCGCGGCCCGGACCAGGCGGCGGGCCGCGCAGGCGCGGACGGCGAGCCTCGCCGACCGGGGCCGGCTCAGCGAGCTGCGGATCCGGCTGGCCGGGCTGTTGGAACGACGTGAACGGCTCATCGATGACGCGGAAGCGCGCGCCGACGAGATCTCGTCCTTCCGCGACCAGTGCGTCGAGGTGTACCGGGCGGCGAACCTGCGCCGCCGGGGCGAGGACGCGGCGGCGCTCGCCGAAGCGTGGGTCCCACCGGCGTTCCCGCCACCCGCGTGGCTGACAGCGGTGCACCGGGTACCCACCGCAACCGCAAACGGCGACACGGACCCGCGTCCCGAGACCCGGAAGGCATGAGATGGCAGCCAGGCAGCGGTACCCCCTCACCCCGCCCCCGCGGCTGAACAACCGGGGCCTGCTCGACTTCGCCCGGGCCAGCGCCGAACGGGACGCCGCCGCCGCGTTCCCCGACAGCGAGACCGGCAAGACAGCCCTGCCATTCGAGCGGATCCTGGCCGGGCATGTGGCGGCCCGGCTCGAGGCGGTCGGCCGGGGCTACGCTCACGACCACGCTCGCGCCGCCGACCGTGTCGCCGCCGCCCGGGCACGGGTCACCGCCCGCACCGACGTGTGCGCCGACGCCGCGGCGCGGGCCACCGAGGCGTCGGACGAGCATCGTGCCGCGGTCGACGCGCTGCTCGCCGCTGAAAGGCCGCGGCGCCGGTTCGCGCATCTGAGCTGGTCGCCGCTCACCCGGGCCGGGGTCCTCGGCGTCATCACAACCGCCGAGGCGGTCGCACTCAAACCGACGCTGGACGGACTCGGCGCACCCTATCTGCAGACCTGCCTGCTCGCCGCCGCGATCGTCTTCGCCGGCCTGGTGCTCGCGGGGCATCTCGCCCGCCACACCCGGGAGCAGCGGGCAAGCGTGGACGAGCGCCGGGCGGGGCGACCGGTGCGGGCGGCCGGCGGAACGTTCCTGTCCCCGGCGGTCATCGTCGCGCTGGTGGTGCTGGTGGTCACCAACGTGTTTCTCGCGAGCGTCCGGGCGTCGACCTTCGTCGGTGAGATCGCCCTGCTCGGGCCGGCCGGGGCGCCCTTACGAACCGGGTTCCCGGTCGCGTTCGGGCTGTTCCTCTCCCTGCAGGCGCTGTTCACCATGGCCGCCGCCGCGGTCGAGTACCACGCGCATGACCCGGTCGCCGCCGCCGTACGGCGCACCGGGCTGCGGCTGCGCTGGGCACGGTTCCGGCTCCGGCGGGCCCGGCGCGCCCTGCACGACGTCACCGCCGCGCAACGCGCGGCGGTCCAGGAGGCGATCGCCACCGTGGAGGCATACCGCGGGCTCGCCCGGGAGGAACGCGCCCGGGTCGAGATCGTGCGGGACAGCTACCGCGCCGATCTGGTGGCCCGTTGCCCGATCGAGCGCGCGGCGGCGCTGGCGGCGCTGGAGCGCGCAGACTGGCCGCTGCCGGCGTGGGCCGACGGGCTCGACAGAGAGATCGCGCGGCTCACGGCCCGCATACCCGCCGACGTCCGCCCACTGGAGGAGCAGCCGGCCGGCCGGGACGAACCCAAGCCCGCGAAGCCTCGCGCCGCCGAGCCTGTCCCGAGCCAGCCATCGCATCACTCGCCGTACTCGCTGTACTCGCCGCCGCTGGCACCGGACGGCGCGGCCGTGCCGGCCGGTACGTACGGCGGCGGCAGCGGCCCGTCCACCAACGGTGTGGGCTCTCCGGGCCCGGAAAGCCGGCAGCAGGGGAACCGGCAGCAGGGGAAGGGGAAACCGTCATGAGCAGGCCCCGCCGGAGCGACGGCATCACGGTCCTCCGCGCCCACGCCGCCACCGTCGCCGCCGCTGTCGTTGCCGCGCTGAGCGTGGCGGTCCCCGGCTGCGGGTCCCGCGCCTCGGACCGGCCGCCGCGGTGCGGCATCGTGGTGGACGTCTCCGCGAGTGTGGCCGCCGACCAGCGTGCCCGCTACCTCGACGAAGCCACGGCGGCTCTGCGCCGCTGCACCGGTGGCCGCGCATACGCCGACGTGGCCGACGCGAACGCACGGGCCGGCCGGTGCACGCCGGTGGACATGACGCTGGCCGCCCCCGACCCGCGGGGAAACACCCTGTTCGACAGCGCCGCCGAAACCGGGCAGGTCGACAGGGCGATCGCCGCGACCAGGGCGTTGGTCGACTGCGCCGCCGCGCTGCCCGCCACCGCCACCGACCTGTTCGGCGCGTTCGTGCTGGCCGGGGCCGCGCTGCGGGCGGGGCCGGCCGGGCGGCGGGAGCTGACCGTGTTCACCGACGGGATCTCGACACGGGCGCCGTACGACCTGTCCGCCCGCGAGCTCGACGACGCTGACATCAACAGGCTGCTCGACCAGCTGGCGTCGGATGGCCTGATGGCGGATCTCACCGGGGTGGACGTACGCATCGTAGGCGCCGGGGTGGGGGCTGACGAGCTGGGTCCTGTCCGCCTGGGCCGGGTGGAGACGGCGTGGCGGAGCTACGTGAACCGCGCCGGCGGCACTGTCTCGCGTTACGCCAAGACGTTGGGCGGCATCTGATGGCTGGGATGATCGATGCACCTGTCGCGGTCCCTGTCCCTGTCGCGGTCGCGGTCCGGGCTGGTGCCCGTCGCCGGGCGGTGGCGGTCCTGGCCGCTCTGGGCGCTCTGCTCGCTCTCGGCTCCGGGCTGATGGCCTGGTCCGCCCGGCCCGTGCAGGCGGCTGCCCCGGTTCCGCCGGCCGCGCCGGCCGCGGTGGACACGCCGGCCGCGGTGGACACGGCCGGCGGCGGAGCGCACGCGGCGGTGCGGGTCGTCGACGCCGCTCCCGGCCCGGCGCTGAACGTCAGCGGCACGGGTTCGTCATCGTTGACCGTTCATTTCCGGGAGCTGTCCGGCTACCGCCGGGTGCCGGCCGGCGCCGCCCGGCTGACCCTCACCCGGGAAGGTTCCGCCGATCTCACGGTGCCGGTCGACATGCCACCAGGTGGGACGGTCAGTGTGATCGTCACCGGGACGGCCACACTGACAGCTCGCGTGGTCGTCGACGGTTTCACCGCCCCCGGCCCGGGGCGGATCGCGGTCCGTTTGATCCATGCGGCCGAGGGTGTCGGCCCGGTGAGCCTGGTCGACGCGGCCGGCAGGCGGCTGGGGAACCCGGTCGGCCCGGGAACGGTCTCCTCGTTCGTCACCGTGGTGCCGGGCAGCGGCACGTTCGGGCTGCGACGGCTCGGCGCGACCAGCGACCTGGCCGTCATCGGCCAGCTGGACGCCCCTGCGGGGGACGCGGTCGGTGTGCTGCTCAGCGGCGGATCCGGCGATGCCCCGGTCGCCGCCGGCTGGACCGTCGACGCCCACGGGACGCCGCTTCCTCCCGTCGGCCCGGTCCGTACCGGCGACATCCATGCCACCGGTGTGCCGCTCCTCTCTATCGCCGCCTTTATCACGGCCATCGCTGTTGTCTTGATCGCTGTGGGTGTGGGGGCCGTTGCCTGGAGCCGGCGTCCGACGGTCATCATGATCCTCTGCTGCCTGGTGCTGGTGGCGTGCTCGGCGACCGGTACCGGGACAGCGCGGGTGGGCACGCGCCACGCGGTAAACGATCATACGGCGACGGGTGGCGCGCCGGCCCCGCCGGTGGCCGCGGCGAGCCCAACGATGATCCCCGTCCCGTCGGCAAGCCCGCCGGCAGAGGGGACGGGCCGGGA
Organism: Protofrankia sp. CiP1_Cm_nod4; assembly: GCF_982290645.1. Lineage (NCBI taxonomy): Bacteria > Bacillati > Actinomycetota > Actinomycetes > Frankiales > Frankiaceae > Protofrankia > Protofrankia sp. CiP1_Cm_nod4. The sequence goes on along the minus strand of NZ_CEVIVC010000181.1, from coordinate 610 downwards.
ATCCGCCACCCGCCCGGTCGGCCTGATCCTGCCCGGCATGCCCGCTCCGGTACCGGTCGTGCCGCTCGGGCTGGTCGGCGGGGACGAGCAGCGGGGGATCCGGCTGCCGGGCGCCGCCGACGGTGAGCTCGCTACCGTCCCCGACGGCGACACCGTCGGCTGGTACAGCGGCGGCCCGGCACCGGGGGAGGCGGGTTCGGCCGTGCTCGCCGGGCACGTCGACCTGCATCGCGCACCCGCGGTGTTCGCCGGGCTGGCCGGCATGACGCCCGGGGCGGAGGTCACCGTGCTACGGGCCGACGGTGCCAGGCTGGTGTTCACCGTCGACCGGCTCGACGCATACCCGAAAAGCGCGCTGCCCACCGGGATCCTCTACCGGCCGGCGCCCCTGCCCGAACTGCGGCTGGTGACCTGCGCCGGCCCGGTCGAGGGCGGCACCCATCGGGATGACCTCATCGTCTCGCTGTCCCTACGGGGCTGACCCGCGAGGATCCCGGAACGGACGTCGTTCTCCGGCTGTGGGGACATCCACCTGCGCGTACGGTCGTCCGGGCACCTCGCGGAGGCGGAGCCCAGAATCAGGATGGCGGCCACCGGGGTGGCCCCAGAC
>NZ_CEVIVC010000180.1:7985-9297 GCF_982290645.1 Protofrankia sp. CiP1_Cm_nod4 | reverse complement strand
AAGCCAACGCGTTGGAGCCGACGTCTCTCATACGGCCGCTCTTCTCGCTCCTACTTGGCCATGTCGACGTGATCGACCAGCCCGCGCGGATCATGCCCTCAAGCAGGGTCTCCCAGCCCGTTGATGCCTCGCCAGCCTCATCGGCGTCACTCTGCTTGAAGGCGTACCAGACGGTGATCGGGAGGTCGTCTCGTGCGACCTCCCGCGCGTGTGCGAAGACCTTGCGGAAGCCATCCTCGAAGAACTGCTGTGCGCCCTCCTTGCCGCCCTGGCGGAAAGGGTTCGCAACAAGCTCTTCTGCCTTCGGGACCAGCATCGTCGCTAGGAGATCTGGGTGTACGTCGCGCAGCGACCGACGCAGCCATACGTAGAAGAAGTCCGACAGATCGGAGTAGCCGATGTTGTCGTAATATGGCGGGTCGGTGCTGATCAGAACGGGTCCCGACACGGCAACGACAGCATCGCGCTGCTGGGCCACACCAGGGCCGCGCCCGTCGAGGCGCTCCGCTGCCTCGGTGACAGCATTCGTCATTCGTACGAGACTTCCCGAACTATCCGCGAATGGGTTTCCCTCCGCGTAGTCCCAGGTCATCGGGATCGCCTGCCGAGCAAAGATGTTGCGGAGAATCTCCATCTGCGGATTGCTTGCCCACGTCGTGATCGATGACTGATAGTCAGCCAGGCGGCTCACGACGAACCCGAGATAGGTAGCAACTGCGTCGGCGTACGCCTCGGTGCCGCCGTCGGCGAGGACCCGTTCGCGGGCGTCGGAGACCAGGTCGCTGAAGGTAGTCAGTGCGGTGAGCTGGCGGTTGGTGAACAGGTCGGCCCACCTCGTCATGCCGTAGGCCTGTACCCGGAAGCCGAGGGCCTCGGCCGGGAGAGATGCCTCAGGGACGTCGTCGGGTCGCTCGACATCGGCGGCCTTGACGTGCTCGTCGGTCGGGGCGAGGTAGATGCGCTGCCGGTTGCCCTCGGCGACCACGGCCATGAGCTGGGCACCGAGACGCCCGGCGCGGCCCTCGGCACGTACGTATTTCAGGTCCGCCGCCGCGTCGCAGGCCAGGCACCGGGCACCGGTCTTCGAGACCGTCCCGTCCGTGGCAGCGGTCGGCGCGCCGGCCTTGTCGTGTCCGATGGTGAACGCGACCCGCTGCCCCGAAGGGTGGGTGGGGTCGGGGACGACGGACGGGACGACGTACGACTCCTTGCCCTTCTTCTTGCCCAGCCACCAGGAGCGGACCAGGGGCATCTCGATGCCGCAGGCGGGGTTGGGGCAGGTGACGGTGCGGGCCCAGATCCAGGCGATGAC
>NZ_CEVIVC010000180.1:6515-7406 GCF_982290645.1 Protofrankia sp. CiP1_Cm_nod4 | reverse complement strand
CGTGGCCTTGGTGCCGTCGGGGAGGGTGGCCCTGGGGTAGAGATGGCCGATGCGCTTCTCGGCCTCGTCGCGCATCCAGGCGCCGTAGGCGCGCACGTCGGCGGCCAGGCCCTCGGCGCCCTTCCAGGCGCGGATCTCGGAGTCGGCCAGGCCGGGGTAGACGGGAGGCTGGTCGCGAAACTTGGGTGGGATCTCGATGAGCGCCTTGTTGATGAGGACGGCGACGGGGTTGAGGTCGGAGGCGTGCGCCTCCAGGCCGAGTCGCTGGGCCTCCAGGGGGATGGTGCCACCGCCCGCGAACGGGTCGAGGATCGCTGGTGGCTTGCCATCGGTGGACTTGAGGATCTCGGCGTGCGCCTCGGCGAGCAGCTTCTCGTCACGGATGTTCTCCCACACCACAAGCCGCTCGATCAGCTCGTGCAGCCGCTCGCGCTCCTTGCGCTGCAGCTCCTCCGTGGGGAACTCCTCGGGCCGTGCGGACGGGTCGTCGACGAGCTGGGCGAACAGCACGGCGCGCGCAGCCGCGAGGGGACGGCGCGCCCACCACAGGTGCAGCGTGGAGGGGTGTCCGTGCCGGATGGACTTCTCCCGGGCGGACTCCCGGTTGATCGCCTCCAGCGGCAGCGCGACCTCGATCAACTTGCGTTTCTGCACGACGTCCTCTTCCTCGTCCCCGGAGACCGGCTGGGCGGCTCAGCGGCAACCAACGGGCTTGTCACCATCAGAACGGGGTGCTGCCCTTGGCCCACATCCTGGCCCAGTCGCCGCGCAGGCCGGTGGCCTCGAAGTCGCCGAGGTCGGTGGTGGCGAAGGGGGCGTCGAGGTAGCGGACCTCGTCGTGCCGCGCCCCGCGCGGGTCGACCCTGACGAGCGCGAGCCGGTAGCGTGGGA
>NZ_CEVIVC010000180.1:0-6467 GCF_982290645.1 Protofrankia sp. CiP1_Cm_nod4 | reverse complement strand
CGGCGTTCTTGCCGGTCATCACCTCGTTGTGGGTGACGAAGAAGTCGGTGGCGCCGTCGAGGCGGGCCTTGACCTCGATGCGGTAGGTGTCGCCCTGGGCGTCGGTCGAGAGGATGTCGAAGCCGGGATTGTTGAACGCCTGCTCGACGGGCTGGCGGCCGAGTTCTCGCTCGCGCGCCATGACGAGGTCGACGCCGCGACGCTCGACCTCCCTGGTCTCCTTAGCGTGCATCGGCGCGGACGGCGGCAGTTCGTCCTCGAACATGCTGACGGGCAGCACGAGGGCGGCGGTGACGAGGCGGGGCGGCCTGGTGGACATGAGCTGCTGCTGGTCGAGCAGCTCCAGGCGCCTGCGCAGCCGGAGGTCGAGCTCGACCGCCTTGCGGCCCAGGCTCTCCGACGACTCCCTGGGCCGCTCGCCCTTCCGCTCGTTCTCCGAGGCGATCGCCGCCTCGAACAGTAGGCGCTCGCTCTCCGCGGTGAGGCGCTTCGTGACCAGGTCGCGGGCTTTCGTCAGCTCCGCCAGCCGGCGGGGCCGAACCTCGGCGAGGTACTCGGGGAGCCGGTTGGCGATGATCCAGCTCGTGGCCGTGTCCTCGGCCTCGGCAAGCCACGCGACGGCACGTGCGGCGTCGGTCGCCGGGCTCGCGGGAGCGGCGACGCAGTCCAGGTACGGCGCGGGGCCGGCGGGGCTGACGGTGCCGTAGCTGTCGACGTAGGCGTAGCCGAAACGGCGCGCCACCGACTCGCCGGTGGCGTCGGTGACCTCCTCGACGACGCCGACGAGCAGGTGTGGCTCGTCGAGGGTCGAGGACACGAGCACGGTGCCATGGTTCAGCGCGCCGCCGAACCGCCGGACGGTCTCGTCCATGACCGCGTCGTGGAGCGGGTGGCCGGGCGCGAGCAGGTCGGCCCGAGCGAGCCCGTCGGGCTGGGCGTGGGCAAGGTCGAAGGCGACCCGGTCGTACTTCGTCGCGATCGGCCCCCTGCCGGCCGAGCGGATGTGCTGGGGCACGTTCGCGATCTCGTAGCGCCCCCGCTCACGCCTGGCGATCCGGCCACCGAGACGGGTGAAGGCCGCCTTGAACGCCAGCTCGATGTAGTGCGGCTGGAGCCGCCGGGCGCGAGCCTCGTCCATCGCCGCGCGCAGCCGCTGGAGGTCGGCCTCGGCGAGGTGCTCCGACGCGAGCGCCCGCTCCTCGAGCAGGTCCCTGAGGCCGTCGCCGACGCTGGCGTCGATGACCTCGTGCATCTTCGCCTTCACGTCGGGGCGCTCGCCGTACTGGATGGCGTCGAGCAGGAGGGTGCGCAGCGGGATCTCGGAGAAGGCCTCACCGAGGACGTCGAAGACCTTGCCGCCGTAGTCCTGGCGCATCTGGTCGAGCTTTCCCAGCAGGCGGGTGAAGACCTCACCCTCGCGGGTGTTGGACGCGACGAGGTTCCACAGCCGGCAGATCTCCTCCTGGCCGATGCGGTGGACGCGGCCGAACCGCTGCTCGATGCGGTTGGGATTCCACGGCAGGTCGTAGTTGACCATCAGATGGGCGGCCTGAAGGTTAAGGCCCTCGCCGGCGGCGTCGGTGGCGATCAGAATCTGGACGTCGCGGTTCTTGGTGAACTCCTCGGTGATCTGGCGACGCTCGCCGCGGCGTACGCCGCCGTGAATGGCCCTGACCGTGTCGGGCTTGCCGAGCAGCGATCCGATTCTGGCCTGGAGGTAGTCGAGGGTGTCACGGTGCTCGGTGAAGATGATGAACTTCCGCGGCCAGCCGTTCGCGTCGGTGGTCAGCGCGTTGTCCTGGAGGATGTTCGACAGCTCGGTCCACTTGCGGTCGGTGCCGGCGTCGCGGACGAGCCTGGCGGTCTTCACCAGCTCGGCCAGCTCGATCAGCTCGGCGTTGAGCTCCGCTACCGTCTGCGCCGCGGTGGCGGCGTCGAGCAGGTCCTCCTCCAGCTCCTCGATCTCCTCGGCGTTGAACTCGTCGGCGTCGATCGCACTCCACTCGACTGCCGGGTCCGGCTCGCGGTAGGTGCCGTTGAGGATCTCCTGCCGTTTGCGCTCCAGGCGCTCGCAACGGCGCACAAGGCTCTTGTAGATCGCCTCCGGGCTGGAGGCAAGCCGCCGCTGGAGAACGGTGAGGGCGAAGCCGACGGTGTTCTTGCGCTTGCCGCCGACCCGGTCGGCCCGGTTCATCCCCTCGCGGACATAGTGGGTGACGTCCTCGTAGAGGGCGTACTCCGACGCGGTCAGCTCGTAGGGAACGGTCTCGGCGACGCGTTCGGGGAAGAGCTTCCTGCCCTCGAAGGTGAGCAGGTCCTCCTTGACCATGCGGCGCATGATCCCGCTGGTGTCCGTGGTCTTCTTCTGCCTGCCCTCGAACCGGTCCCGATCGAGCAGCGTGAGGAAGAGCTGGAAGTCTTCCTCCTTGCCCGAGTGCGGGGTCGCGGTCATCAGCAGCAGATGGCGGGTGATCTCGCCGAGGAGCTCCCCGAGCTGGAAGCGCCTGGTCTTCTCCAGCTTGCCGCCGAAGTAGTGGGCGCCCATGCGGTGGGCCTCGTCGACGATGATCAAATCCCATTCGGTCTCTCCGAGCTGGGCCTGGAGCCGCTCGTTGCGGGAGAGCTGATCCATCCGTGCGATGAGGAGCGGGTAGGTCTCGAAGACGTTGAGGTTGACCTGGGAGTCGATGAGCTGGCTGGTCAGCAGATCGAAGCGGAGGCCGAACTTGAAGAAGAGCTCGTCCTGCCACTGCTCCACGAGCCCGCCGGGCGCGACGATGAGGCACTGCTTCACGTCATCGCGCAGCAGCAGCTCCTTGATGTAGAGGCCGGCCATGATCGTCTTGCCGGCGCCGGGGTCGTCGGCGAGCAGGAAGCGCAGCGGGGTACGCGGGAGCAGCTCGCCGTACACCGCGCGGATCTGATGGGGGAGAGGCCGCACGTCACTGGTGGCGACGGCGAGCATCGGGTCGAACAGCCCGGCCAGCGAGATGCGCTGCGCCTCGGCCGCGAGCTTGAAGTCGCTGGCGTTGGCGTCGAAGGCGCGGCTGCCGGTCTGGGCGACGCTGAGCTTGTCCTGGTCCTTGCGGAAGACGACCTGCTGGCCGAGGCCGCCGGCGGTGGTCTTGTAGGTCAGTTCGAGCGCGTCGGAACCGTGCCATTGCGCGGCAATGACCGTGATGACCTCGGCGGGGATGAGCCCGTCGACGCGCAGCCCTGGCTTGAGCTCCTCCAGCAGCACGACCGACCTCCCCCTGATAAGACAGCCGGCCAACGCTACTGGAACGGTCCGACAGCCCGATGCGCCGCCTCCGGATCCCAGCCACCGACGCACTGGCGGACCGCGGCACCCGAACCCACCAGGCCTGCGGAACGTGTGTTCGATACAGTGAACGATGCTGCAGCCCCGGCCCTCATCCGGCATCGCGGCTGTGGGCCGACCTGCCTACAAGCAGGCAATCGGACGCTGAGCAAGCGTATCTTCAGTAGCCTGACGCCTGCGAGATCAAACCGGTGACGGCAGGAGGGGGCCAGATGGTCAGCCATCTCATCTCCTTCTCGCTGCTCGATGCGGACTCCGTCCGCGCGGCGATCGACGGCGGAGAGACGCTGTCCGTCGAGTTCAAGGGCGAGGAACGTCAGTCACTCGGCGACCGCGAGCTGATCGAGGCGGTCGTCTGCCTGGCCAATGGCCACGGTGGCCTGCTGCTTCTTGGCGTCGAGGACTCCGGCTTGGTCACTGGCGCTCGACCGCGGCATGGCAACCGTACCGATCCGCAGCGGCTGCAGGCGCTCATCGCGAACTCCACGCAACCCCCAGTACAGACGGCTGTGTCCACGATCGAGATCGACGGTACGCCCGTGCTGTGCGTCCAGGTAGAGAACAGCCCACGTATCGTCGGAACCACCCGCGGGATGTACCAACGACGGGCGATCGGTGGCGATGGAAAGCCGACGTGCATACCGATCCACGCACACGAGATGCTCGCGCACGAGATCGACCGAGGAGCCGTCGACTACTCGGCGCTTCCGGTGCCTGACGCAACCTGGAATGACCTGGACCCGCTGGAGTTCGAGCGATTTCGCCGGCTGATCCGGGAATCGGCCGGCTACGGGGACCGCGTGCTAGCCGATCTTGATGACCATGATGTCGCGCGCGCCCTCGGTCTACTCGAGCAACGCGGCGGCACGACCGTGATCTGCGCCGGCGCACTGCTCCTGTTCGGTCGAGAGGACGCGATCTGCCGCTGCCCTTCTACAGGTCGGCGACTCGGAGGTCCGGCGGCAGCTCGCGCGGATGGTCGACCGTGGCCTCGTGGAAGCACGCGGCGGAGGTAAGGGGCGTACCTGGCATCTCACCGCCGCTGTCTACCGCGAACTTCGCGAACCCGCCGCCTACGTCCGGGTGCATGGCTTCGACCAGGCTCAGCAGGAGCAGATGGTGCTCAGCTACGTCGCGGCCCACGGCCAGATCACCCGAGGCGAGGCAGCCGACCTGTGCTCGCTGTCCCCCGACCAGGCGTCGCGACTGCTGCGCCGGCTCGCCCGGGACGACGGACCCTTGGTAGCCAGCGGTAGCCGTCGCTGGACGGCCTACACGCACCGCGCATAGTTCTATACGCACCCAGGGAATCCTTCACGCGCGCGTATAGCTACACGCGCGTGAGCGCCGTCGATCGGAAACGCGTTCTACGCCAGCGCCGCCGCCTCATGCCCTGCCATAGGCATCACATTCCGTGCTCAGGAAACGTGCTCAGGCCTGACTGCAACGACAGAAGCCACGGTACGGTACGTCAGGGTCGTCATCGGACAGATCATCGATCAGGTCATCGAGGACGGCTTCCTCCTCTACTCAGCGCCGGTGCGCGCCCAGCGCGTCACCCAGATCCGGGTCGAACCGCGCACGGACCTGACGGCCGGTGAGCTCCGCGGGTTCCGGGCAGGCGACAACGGTCCGTAGTTGTCCGGGGTGTCCGGTGGACTGAGCGTTGATGATCTCCGCCGTCGGTTCGACGTCGCGTTCGTCCTGCCGGCGGGCCTGACCCCGTAGTGCGTCGTGGACACGTTCGGTCACGTCGGCGTCGTGCCAGCGGGCGAAGTAGTAGCAGACCGTCTGCCAGGGCGGATAGTCCGACGGCAGTGCCCGCCAGGCACAGCCGGTGCGCACCACGTAGAGGATCGCATCGACCAGGTCAAGGCGGTCGTGCTTCTCCCACCGACCCACCACCGCAGCCGGCGGTGCGACCAGCGCCCATTGGGAGTCAGACGGATCAGACGGCTACCGGTGACGGTGAGCATGCGGTATCCGCTCGCCGTCACCCGTCAGCCGGTCCCGCCAGGGCATGTTCCCGTGACCGTAGCCCGTATCACACACCTCAGGCGTCACGGTCCGCTACCGATGGGGTATTTTCAAATATTTTCTTTACGTTCGGGTGCTATCGTGACCACCGGCTGATGACTATGTCGTTATGCCGTATACGCTGCACGCGCTCGGTGACCGCTGGGGAGGGCACGCGCGCCTGGCGGGCCAGTTCGGACATCACATGATCTACGGACCGGCGTGCGGCTCGGCCAGCGGTCGGGCGTTCACCCTGTCGATCGGCCGTCGCTTTGATGGCCAGTCACTCGGATCGCCTGAAATCCCCAAGGTATTGTCCGGCGAATCCTTCAACAGGCCATGGAAAACACGTCGCCGGGCCTCAACTCTGCTTACCCGCCCCACGCGGCGGCGGCCGACGTTGTAGTGGCCGTGTCGGCGGCCCGCTATCCGGCCGAGCCGTCCGTCGGTCTACCCAGGCCGGGCCGCCAGCGGCCGCCTGACGTCCTGTCCGACGTCCCGGTCGGCGTCTCAGTCGACCTCGAGGACAGCACGGCGGCGTCGGATGCGCCCGTCGAGGTAGCCTGCGGCCAGCTCGCCGACCGCGTGCCAGCTGGCGTGTGGGTGGTCGGCCGGGGTGAGCCGGCCGGCCGCGACGAGCCCGACCAGCTCGCGTAGGTCGTGGCCGAGCGGCCAGCGGCCCCAGTAGCCCTGCACCCGTCTGCGCGCCGGGTTCGCGAGGGCGTCCGGCGCGAGGACCGTCGGCTCACCGGAGATCGCGCCGACGGCGATCGCCACCCCGCCCTCGCCGAGCAGCGACACGGCGCCGGCGAGGAGAACGCCGCCGGCCCCACAGGAGCAGGTCGGCGCGGTGGTCACCGCTGGCGTCGACACTTTCCCGCGCGCGTTCGGCGCGGCCGCGGCCTGTGTGACAGCTCCACCAACGGAATCAAGGGCTGGTGGGGCTGGTCAGTGCGTCTGGCAGGCGCGGCGTCGGGAACACGCCGAGCAGGTAGGCAGGGCGGGCCCGGCGTCGAGAACGACTTTTCGGGCGGAGCTTGACGGATCGGCCGCCAGCCTCCATGGTTAGCTACATGAGTAACGAACCGACGAACCGCAGTATGCGGTGGTCGGCGTGAAGGACGACGGA
>NZ_CEVIVC010000179.1:8251-9689 GCF_982290645.1 Protofrankia sp. CiP1_Cm_nod4 | reverse complement strand
TGTCGACCCGGTCTGCGTCGCCGGTGCCGGTCTCCAGGACCAGCCGGCCGGGCTCGGCATGGCAGGAGATATGCAGGATATGGAACCGCTCCTGCTTCAACGCGTCACGGATCGCCGTCCGGCTGCCCTCGTTCAGGATGCGCACGTACGCCGCGCCGCGGCGGCGGGCGTCGTCGACCGCGTCCAGGATGCGGGCCAGCTCGGCTTCGTAGTCCAGCAGCTCACCGCCGCCCCGCTCCGGGCTGGCGATCACCGCGAGGATCCGCAGCGGCCCGGGGATCCCCATCGCCGGGGCGGCACCCAGACCGGTCACGAGCCGGTGCAGGTGCACCGACGGGTGCAGCACCAGCGGCCGAGGGTCCCCGGGCAGCGTCAGGGTCTCCCACGGCAGATCCGCCAGCCCGGCCCACCCCGCCCCGGCCCGGCCGGTGACGCCCTGACCGCTCCGGCCGCCACCGTCCTGACCAGCGCTGTTCTGCCCGGCACCGTTCTGCCCGGCACCGTTCTGCCCGCCGCCGTCCTGACCAGCGCTGTGCTGCCCGCCGCCGTCTTGGCCGCCGCCGTTCTGCCCGGCGGCGTCCTGGCCGGCGATCTCGAGGACGAGGCGCAGCGGCGCACCGCCGCGCACGGCGGCTTCGAGCTCCACGGCCAGGGTGTCGGCCACGGCGGCGGGCAGGAGCCGCTCGCCGAGCATCCGCCCGGCCGCGCGTAACGCCGCGTCCACCGGATCCACCGGCGCCGTCCCCACGGCGGTGGCCGCCGCCTTCACCAGCAGACCGCCGACGGACGACCGGCGGGCACGCACCCGCTCCAGCTCACGCAGCACCTGGACGGCCGACCAGTCCAGCCCACCCGGCCGGCCCTCGACGACGGTGCCGTCCGCCCTGGTCAGGGCCACACCGTCCGGGCTGATCCGCAGGGTGGCGGTGAGAGGGCCCTCCGCCCGGTAGGCCAGCCCCGGCGGCGGCCGCACGGTACCGTCCACCTCCGGGCGGGCCCGCCGCTCGCCGCGCAGCGCGGCGACCAGCTCACCCACCCGGGTGGTGTAGCCGGCCGGGTGGGTGAGCCTGCCGGAAGTCGACATACACCCGGGCGGCCAGGAACGGCGGCAGCTCGGCATCCCTGAGCAGCACCGGGATCAGCCGCTGCCGGCCGGCGACCGCCCGGGTCAGCATCGCCGCGTACTCCTCGGCCACCCACGGCCGGGCCAGCGCGTCCGGACTGACCACCAGAATCCCGTTCGCGGACGTACGGATACCCTCGTCCAGCCGATGGACGAGCACGTCCGAAGCCGAGATCTCCCACTCGTCGTAGAACACGTGCAGGCCGGCGCGTTCCAGGTTCTCCGCGAGTACCCGCACCCACTCCTGGTCGGCGTGCCCGTAGGAGACGAAGACGTCGAAACCGCCGGCCATCCCAACCCCCCGTACACCGTGAC
>NZ_CEVIVC010000179.1:7450-8217 GCF_982290645.1 Protofrankia sp. CiP1_Cm_nod4 | reverse complement strand
ATGACGACGCTCTGCATCGTAATGCCCTGATCGTCGCTGTTGGCGGCCGGCCGGCCACCGTGGTGGCCGCAACCGCGTGACCGGTATGGCCACCACCGCCAGCACGGTCGGAACGACTGGGCCGCCCAGCATCCCGGGACGGGAACGGAGATCCCCGGCAACGCCAGGACCAGCGCGATCAGCGCGATCAGCGCGGACGCCCGGCGTCAGAAGCCGGCACGGGCATGCTCGCCTAGAGCGCCGGTCAGGTAGCGCGGATCTCATCCACGGCCGCCCGCACAGGTCATGATCCAGAAGAGTTTGTCGTTATGTACGCTTTTTGGTCGCGAAAACGTACATAACGACAAAATTACGCTGATCTTCTCCGATGGCCGGCGTCCATCGGAGCGTGCCATCGTTCAGGAGGGATACGTATGGTTACCCGACCGGCGCTCTGGCGGTGGCGGGGAAGGGCTGGGACGGTCAGGTGCCGGTGGCGCTGTCGGAGCCCACCGTCGGGGTTGAGGCGGACGGTGCGGGCGAGGCGGACGGCGAGTAGGCGCGGCCCTTCCAGGCGGCGCCTCGGCCGCGCCAGTGCGCCACGGCCGAGTCCACGGTCATCAGCGTGTACAGGGCGGCGACGGCGGGCAGGGCCACAGCCGTCCACACCGGCTGGCGGTAGTAGCGGAGCATCGGGACATAGGTGGCAGTCATGATCGCCCAGGTGGCGAGCCCGGCGATGCCGGCGACCAGCGCGGCCGCGCCCCCGGCGCCCCAGCGCCCGCGCC
>NZ_CEVIVC010000179.1:6334-7425 GCF_982290645.1 Protofrankia sp. CiP1_Cm_nod4 | reverse complement strand
GGCGGCGTCACCGCCACCGGTGAGAGCCCCCGCCAGCCCGATCACGGCCGCCACCGGCGGCAGCAGGTAGGTCAGCACCAGGCCGACGACGGTGCCGGCGAGCAGCACGGGCGAATGCCGCAGCTGGGTGTACGCGCTACGGGAGATCATTTTCCACAGGTCGGCGAGCCCGGGGTACGGGCGGACGCTGCGCACACCCCCGGGCCCGCGGTCGGCCAGGCCCAGCCAGATCCGTCCCCCGCCGCGCTTGACGGCCCTGGCCAGCGAGCAGTCGTCGATGACCGCGCCGCGGATGGCGGCGATCCCACCGGCGCGGTCCAGCGCGGCCCGGCGCAGCAGGACGCATCCGCCGGCCGCCGCCGCCGTGCGCGCCGTCGGCCGGTTGGCCCGGCGGAACGGGTAGAGCTGGGCGAAGAAGTAGACGAACGCGGGGATGACGAGCCGCTCCCAGCGGTTGCTCGTGCGCAGCACGGCCATCAGGGACGTGAGGTCGAGCCCGTGGCCGGTGGCGTGGCGGACCAGCCGGGTCACCGAGTGCGGGCCGTGGGCGATGTCGGCGTCGGTGAACAGCAGCCACCGCGCGTCGGGCCCGGCCGCGCGTACGCCCTGCTCCATCGCCCACACCTTGCCCGCCCAGCCGGCCGGGCGCGGCTGGCCGTCGACGACCGTGAGCCGCTCGCCGGCGCCCGCGGCCCGGCCGATGGCGCGGGCGACCTCGCCGGTGCCGTCCTCGCTGGAGTCGTCGACCAGCAGGACGCGCAGCCGTCCCGGGTAGTCCTGCCCGAGCAGGGCCGGCAGGGTGTGCGGCAGCATCTCGGCCTCGTCCCGGGCCGGCACGATCACGGTGATCGCGGGCCAGCCGCCGGGCGGCTCGACGCCGCCAGCCCCGCCAGCCCCGCCGGTGCCGGCGGCGTCGGCGTCGGCGAGCCGGGTGTCGGTCCGCCAGAACATTCCGTGCCCGGCCGCGAGGACCAGCCAGACCAGCATCGAGAGCACCGCGCACGCCGCCAGCGTCATCATGCCGGTCAGCCTCGCAAATCAGCCGCCCACACGCGCCCATCGACACGGCTGTGTGGTCAGTTCCTCCCACT
>NZ_CEVIVC010000179.1:1962-5990 GCF_982290645.1 Protofrankia sp. CiP1_Cm_nod4 | reverse complement strand
GTCCACACCGCGCGCAGGAGCACCCGGCCGGAAGCGTGGCGATATCGCCACGCTTCGCCGGCGTCACATGCCCATCCAGATAATGAGCGCGCGGGCGCGCGCGTTACCGGACGACCGGGGCGACAATCAACATCAGGAATGCGGTGTGCTCATCTTCACGACTGTCCGCCCCCGCTTGCTTTCCGGGCCGGGACGGTGCGTATGGTCTGCGCCGTGCCTTCGCGAAGAAGGCACCCGTCGGGCGACACGCCGAATCCTGCCCCGGCCGACGGAAGCCAAACCAATGGCAGGAGCGGGGGAACCACTTTTTGCGGGCGTCGCGCATCGGACGTCCTTGGGGTGAAGCCGCGGAACGCGGCCGGGCAGTCCCAGCCCGAACCCGACAGCTCACCTCGCAGGCGTGGGGAAGGACATCATCATGTCCCAGACACGTACTCGTGACGGACACACGCGTGACGGCGCGGCCAGGCACAGCAGGCGGCGCAGCCGCCTGGGAATCAGGACCCGCACCCGCGCGATGATCGCTGTTCCGGCCGTTGTCGCCGCCATCGGCGGCAGCGTCGCGATGTCCCAGCCGGCGAACGCGGAACCGTCCTCGGACCGGGTGCTCTCCGCCATCGCGCAGTGTGAGTCCGGTGGCAACCCGGGCGTCGTCAACGAGATCGGCGCCGGCGGGCTGTTCCAGTTCCTGCCGCCCACCTGGCGGGGCGTCGGCGGGTCCGGTCTGCCGCAGCAGGCCAGCCCCGAGGAGCAGTGGAAGCGCGCCCGCATCCTCTACTCACAGCAGGGCACCGGGCCGTGGTACGCGTCCAAGCACTGCTGGTCCGGAAAGGTCGGCTGACCGGCCACCGGCGGCACGGCCACATTCCCCGTTCTTTCCGTTCCCTTGCCGTCGCTGTTTCCCTTTGCTTCCCTTTGTTTCCCTTTTCACGCTCGGGCCTCCCGCCGGACGGGTTTCGCTGATCCGGTAGACCCGGACGGCCCGTGCCCCGGATAGCCATCCGGTTCGCCCCGGGGAGCCGGCGTCATCCCGGTGGAGATCGGACCTCGGTCGGATCTCCACCGGGCGCCCGGTGGACAACCACCACCCACCGGTCACCGGCCGGCCGTGAACCGCCCAGGATTCCCGGCCGGGTTCAGAGCCGGAAACGTTCCCGGTCCACCCGGCCGAGCGGCGGGCGGGTGCGCTCGAGCTCCAGCCCGATGTCGACCAGGTCGATCCGCTCGAGAGCGTGGACCTGACCGAGGTCGACCCACGCGGCCTGGTCGGTCGAACCACCCACCTCGTAGCGCAGTTCACCGGCCACCACTCGGGCGGCGTAAATGACCCGCAGGGTCTGCTGGTCGGCTTCGACGCCCACCGCGCGCGGAAAGTTCCGACGTATCGAGTCCAGACCGAGCAGGGACTCGATCACGACGTGGTATCCGGTTTCCTCCTCGACCTCGCGGATCGCCGCGGCAAGCGGATCCTCCCCGTGGTCGAGCCCGCCGCCGGGCAGCGTCCAGAACGCCTGGCCCGCGCCGGCGAAGCGCGCGAGCAGCACTTCACCGTCCCGGATGCAGACCACATATGCCGCGAGTCTCAGCTCCCGGGTGAGAACCGGCTGTGCCTCCCCGTCCTCCAACAACCCACTCACCTGTGCGGCAACCCCTTCCGGCAGCGACAACCGACTCCGTCCGTCCACCCCCGCACCCAGCCGTTATGACTGTATTCGCGCGCGGCTATTCACGGGCGGCACGGACCGGTCAGCGCTCCACCGGACGGGAGAGCCCCACCCCACCCATCAGCCCGCCGGGCGGACGGCCGGCCCGGCGGGTCAGCCGACAGACGGCGTGTTGAGCGCGACCAGCAGGTCGCTCGTCACCTCCTGCTCCCGCGCCGAGCCGATCGGCTGCGCCACCAGCTCGGTGACACCGGCGCTCGCCAGCCGCCGGATCTGCCGTTCGACGGACGCCTCGTCACCGAGGATGACCGTCTCCCCCGGGCCGTCCACACCCTCCCGGTCGAGGACGGCCCGGTAGCTGGGCAGCTGGCCGACCATGGCGAACCGTTGCGCGACCCACTCCCGGCGTGTGTCGGCGTCCGAGGTCACACAGACGAAGCTGAGCGCCACCACCCGGGGATCCGGCCGGCCCGCGGCCCGGGCGGCCCGGGTGATCGTCGGCACGATGTGGTCGGCGAGGGTCGCCGGGCCCGTCCACGTGGTGACCGTGCCGTCGGCGAGCTCACCGGCGGCACGCAGCATCGCGGGGCCGAGCGCGCCGACCAGCAGCGACGGCGGCTTGCCGCCCGGCACGTCAACGGCGCCGACGGCGGTGAGGGACGCGCCCTGGTGGGTGACGCTCTCCCCGTGCAGCAGCGGGACCAGCACGGACAGGTACTCCCGCAGGTGCGCCGCGGGCCGGTCGAACGAGTAGCCGAACTGGCCCTCGATGATGGGCCGATGACTCACTCCGATACCCAGGGTGAGCCGGTTGCCCACGGCCGCCTGCACCGTCAGCGCCTGGCTGGCGAGCACCAGCGGATGGCGGGGATAGGTCGGCACCACCGCCGTCCCGACCTCGATACCGGGCGCCTCCCGGCCCACGACCGCCAGCGCGGTGAGCGCGTCCCACCCGCCGAACTGGGTCATCCAGGCACTGGCGAAGCCGGCCTTCGCCCCGTCGCGGGCCGCCGCCACGACCGCGTCCAGCGACCGCCCCTGATCGTCCAGGTACATCCCGACACGCATCGGACCCTGCTTTCCCTCATATATGATCACCAACGAGCCCGGCGTCACCGAACACGCTGATTCTGATTACTCTCAGCGAGTATCCAATGGCCTACGTGGCCACGTGGTACGCCACTCGCGGGTGGCCGTCGGCCATCGGCCATATGGGCGCCACGGGGGGCGCGCGACCGGGAAGCCCATCCGCATCCCAGGCGTCCTGCCATGATCGCGAAACTGGCGCCCGAGCGCGGGGAGCACGGAAGATTCACATAAAGTGAGTGTCCCTCCGGCTAGCGGCCGGCTCCGCCATTTCCGCCGTTGCCCCGCTGTGGTCCTCGCAACGCCCCGCCCCGGCGCTCCACCCAGGCGTGACCGGTCATGATCGGATCAGTTCGGAGGCTCGTCTCAGCCTCGACGGCGCTCCGCCGGAGCACACCGGCGCCTCATCGCGGAACGGAGAACGCGCATGCCCGCCCACGCCATCGTGTCCGGCGCACTCGGCCCGCCCGACGCCATCGCCGCCCACACCATCGCCTGTGCCACCGTCGCCGCCCGCACGGTCACCGGCCGCCGCCGCGACGCCTGAGGCGAGGATTGTCACTGTGACGAAGTTCTTCCTGATCCTGCACGTGCTGGCCGCCGTCCTCGCCGTCGGACCGGTCGCCGTCGCCGCCAGCATGTTCCCCCCGGCCCTGCGTCACGCCCAGGCCAGCCCCGGCGATCCGGCCGCCGTCGCGGCCCTGCGCGTCCTGTACCGCGTCTGTGCGGTCTACGCCCTCGTCGGTGTCGCCGTGCCCGCCCTCGGGTTCGCCGCCGCGGGTGAGCTGGGTGTCACAGGCAACGCCTGGGTGATCGCCTCGATCATCCTCACCGCGGGCGCGGCCGCCATCCTGGCGCTGCTCGTCCTGCCCGGCCAGCGCGACGCCCTCCACGCCGTCGACACCGCCGCGCAGGCCACGGCGGGCGCCGACGCCACCGCCAGCCTCGACGCGCGGGCCGGCGCACGCCTGGCCATGCTCACCGGCGCCTTCAACCTGCTCTGGGTGACCGTCACCATCCTGATGATCGTCAGACCCGGCTCCACCACCGGAGGCTGACCCACCCGTAGGTGAAAACCGCCATCCCCCCAGCCGAAACCACCTACAACCGCGGCAAGCGTAGGTGGAAACCGTCATCCTCACAGCGGAAACCACCTACACGGGCTGAGGCGGGCGTAGGCGGCTCTCCGCTGTCAGGCCCGAGTGAACCGAACCGCTCCGCGCGGACAGCCGGTGCCGTACCGGTTCGTGGTTTGGGCCTCCGTCCGTTCGCCGGCAC
>NZ_CEVIVC010000179.1:0-1552 GCF_982290645.1 Protofrankia sp. CiP1_Cm_nod4 | reverse complement strand
GGTGCCGGCGGCGAGCCGGACCAGTCCCAGGGGGATCCCCGAGGCGATGATCTGTTCCTCGCTGAGCATCCCCGCCCACATCGCCGCGGGGCGCACCGCCAGGGACTCCACACCGCCGAGGCTGACCGCTCGTCGGACGTAGCGCAGCCGGTCGAGGAAGGTGTCGGCCGCCTCGTGGCCACCGGCGAACTCGACCGCGAGCACCCCGCCGAAGCCGGTGAGCTGGCGGGCCGCGAGCGCGTGCTGCGGATGCGCCGCCAGGCCCGGGTAGTGCACCCGCGCGACGGCCGGGTGCCGCTCCAGCGCCTCGGCGAGGGCCTGGCCGTTGGCGTTGTGCCTGGCCATGCGCAGCGGCAGCGTGCGCAGGCCGCGCAGCAGCAGCCAGGCGTCGAAGGGGCCGAGTACCGCGCCGGTGAGCAGGCCGACGTCCCAGACGCGGTCGAGGAGCTCCGCCGGCCCCGCGAGCACACCGGCTGACACGTCGGAGTGGCCGTTGAGGTACTTGGTCGCGCTGTGCCACACCAGGTCGACACCGAGGTCCAGCGGCCGCTGGTTCACGGGTGTGGCGAAGGTGTTGTCCGCCAGGACCAGCGCGTCGTGCGCGTGGGCGAGGCCCGCGACGGCGCGCAGGTCAGTGATCTGCAGCAGCGGGTTGCTCGGTGACTCGACCAGGACGAGGCGGGTCCGCGGGGTCAGGGCCCGGGCGAAGGCGTCGGGGTCCGTCTGGTCCACCTGCGTGGTCGTCACGCCCAGGCGCGGCAGAAGGTTCAACAACAGGGACGCCGTGCCGCTGTAGGTGGATCTCTGCCCGATCACGTGGTCACCGGTGGAGACCAGGGCCAGCACGGCCGTGGTGAGCGCCGCCATGCCCGAGGCGGTGACGAGCGCGGCCTCGGCGTGCTCCAGCTCCGCGACGACGGCCGCGACCTGCGCGTGGTTGGGGTTGCCGAAGCGGGTGTAGAAGCCCTGGCCGCGCCGTTCGACCGCCGCCTGGGCGAACGTCTCGGCGTCCTCGGCCCAGAAGGTCGCCGTCTGGTAGATGGGCGGCGCCACGGAGAGGTCGCGGCGCGCCTCCCGGTCGGCGTGGTTGACCGTCGTGCTGGCCGCGCTGGCCGCGCTGGCCGTACGGGCGTCCGGCATGCTTCTTCTCCTGTGTCGGCGGGGCTGGGGCTGACATCGCCAGGAACAGCACGATGTAACGGACCATAACCAACTAAAGAACAAACCCGGGCTTCACGCGCGGATCCGGCCCCCGCGGAACAATGGCCGCCGACCTGCGGTCGGCGTGGCTGGAATCGACGGCGGCGGACCGCGCCTACGCGGCCTGGGCGCGTGAGGGGGCCGGCATCTGTGTCTCACCGGCGCCGACGACATCCTCCAGCGTCCTCGCCCAGCAGCACAGCACGCAGGCCACCGCGGCCAGGCAACGGTTCGTCGCGTCCTGGAACGAGCTGGCCCCGCGCTACGGGTTCGCCTCCCGGCAGGCCGACGAGATCTGAGCGGAAAGCGTAGGTGGAAACCGTCATCGGCCCAGCGTTTTCCACCTACAGCA
>NZ_CEVIVC010000178.1:8320-9339 GCF_982290645.1 Protofrankia sp. CiP1_Cm_nod4 | reverse complement strand
CGCTCGCCCGTACCCCCCGGATGGCCCGGATCGCGGTGCAGTGCAAGCACTACCCGGACCGTGCTGTGGGTCCGTCCGCGGTACGGGACTTCAACGGCTGCGCGTGGACGGATCATCGTGCCGATGTTGCGCTGTTGGTCACCTCGGGCCGGTTCACCGCTGCGGCCGCGGACTTCGGCCACCGTCACCGCATCCAGATGGTCGACCGGGAGGTGCTCACACGGTGGATGGCCGGCGAGCGGATCCTGCCTCGTGTCCCGGCGCCCCGGCGTGGCCACACCGATGTCTCGCCTACCCCCGGGGGACCCACACGATGATCGTTTTACACGTCGTCGGTGTCGACGGCGGCGATCAGCGGCCCGGTGTCCCAGACAATCACTCGGGATCGCGCCCCAGTTCCGCGCGCAGGATCTCAGCCGAACGGGCGGCGAGACCACCCTTGCCGCTGTACAACGCGCCTACCACGATGCGCTCGGGTTCGCCGCGGCCACCGGCGACGACGAGGTGTGACTATGAGAGCGAGACTTGGATCCGGTGCTGATCTTGTAACCGTTCTGATCCCCTTGGTGATCATCGAACGAGGAGGGCGTGTTTGCGGAGCGGGTCGAAGTTGACGCGGCCGTGCAAATGGTGTTTGACCGTCTTGATACGGTTGGCGTTGCCTTTGACGACGCCGGAGCTGGGGGTTCGGCGAGGCCGGCGAGCACGGCGTCACGGGCGGCTTCGCCATCGCGCTGCTGTCGCCATGCCGTCTCCACATCTTGCGGCGCCGGGCCGACCGCGGTCGCGAGCGCAGTTCTGGCACTATTGACACTGCATTTTCGGTCCGACGCCCGGCCTACGCCTCGTCGCTCGTCGTGAGGTATGTACGGGTGTACGTGGCCACGCGCGTGGAGACCGGCTGGCGGCCTCGACGCGCCCACCCGCAGGTCCGGCCCACCGGGTCCGGCGGTGGACGCCCCGCAAGCTGGCACCTCGTTGTTGAGCACCCCGGCAACGCCCGCCCGACCAGGATTGAG
>NZ_CEVIVC010000178.1:3726-8295 GCF_982290645.1 Protofrankia sp. CiP1_Cm_nod4 | reverse complement strand
GGATTGAGATGGGGATGACCGAGCAGATCGGATACGACAACTTCGACTTCGGACACCAGCCTGAGGTGGACTTCGCCCTGAACCCCGAGCCGCGGTGTCCCTGTCTCCTGCTGCTGGACGTGTCTGGGTCCATGAACGGTCAGCCCATTCGAGAACTCAACGCCGGTCTCAGGGCGTTCCAGGATGAACTCACCTCAGACGACCTCGCCGCGAAGCGCGTCGAGGTCGGGATCATCACCTTCGGACCGGTGCAGGTGGCGACCGACTTCGTGTCTGCCTCGGTGTTCACAGCGCCCGAGTTGCACGTGCAGGGAGCCACCCCGATGGGCGAAGCCATCACCCGAGGTCTGTCGTTGCTCCGTGACCGCAAGACTGAATATAGGAACAACGGGGTGAAGTACTACCGCCCGTGGATCTTCCTGATCACAGACGGGGAGCCGACAGACAACTGGCATGCGGCCGCCCACGCTGTGCAGGCGGGTGAGGCTGCGAAGGAGTTCGCGCTTTTCGCCGTCGGCGTGCGGGGAGCGAACATGGAAATCCTCCGCCAGATCGCTGTCCGCCAGCCGCTCGCGCTGCAGGGACTCAAGTTTCAGGAACTCTTCCAGTGGCTGTCCAGTTCCCTGGGATCGGTGTCCCGTTCGGCCGTCGGCACCGAGACGCTGCTCGCGGCACCTACAGGGTGGGCCGCCGTTTGACCTGGCGCGTCATCGCGAGGTCCGAAGCCGGCACCTCGCACATCAAACGAAGCCTGCCCTGCGACGACGACTGCCTCTTCGCGCAATATCGGCTTCCGTGTGGCGACGAGTTGCTCGCGGTCGTCGTCGCGGATGGCGCGGGCAGCGCCGAACACGGTGGCGAAGGGGCACAGGTCGCGATAGCAGCGGTGGCTGCGGCTCTCCAGTCGCGCCTGGGCGAATCAGAGATCATGCTGGATGCCGGCCTGGCCGAGATCCTGGTGACGGCGGCACACGACGGAATCGCGTCGAAGGCCACCAGCCACAACCTCCGTCCTCGAGACTTTGCCTGCACCCTGCTTGGTGTGCTCGCCGCGCCGACGCTCGGGACGATGGCTTTCCAGATCGGAGACGGCGGCATCGTCCTCGACGTCGGGAGCGGGCTGGAACTCGCCGTAGTACCCATGGTTGGGGAGTACGCCAACATGACGCACTTCGTCACGCAGGACAACTTCCGCGAGGTCCTCGCCGTCCGAACCTTTGACCCACTGGCTACGAAGATCGCAGCATTCACCGATGGCCTGCAGCGAATCGCGCTCGATCTCGCCACGGACGTACCCCATGAACCATTCTTCAGGCCCTTTTTCAAGGCGCTCGAGGATGCCAGATCCGAAAACGAGGAAGTTCTGCTCGACCAACTCAGCCTGGCTCTGGGACGGTTCCTGCAAGGACCGCTGGTAAACGAACGTACCGACGACGACAAGACACTAGCTATCGCAGTCTGGCTCGGCGACGTCGACCCAGCCACGGCCAGTGACGAACTGGGAAACTCGGACGCGCGGGCATGAGCACCACCCGGCTGTTCACGTCAACGGGAGACGAACTGTCGCTCGGCCCGACTCTCGGCAAGGGCGGCGAAGGTTCCGTCCACCAGATCAACGGAGACTCAAATCACGTCGCAAAAGTGTACCACAAGATCCCTGACGGCGACCGGCAGGAGAAGCTTCGGTTGATGGCGTCTCTCAGGGATGCCGACATCCGGAAATTTGTCGCTTGGCCAGTGGAGACCCTGCATGTGGACCGGGGAGGTCCCGTCCGGGGCTTTGTCATGCCAACCGCAGGCTCCTGCGTTCCCGTTCATCAGCTCTACAACCCCGGCCACCGCAAGCAGGAGCAGCCCCAACTGTCGTGGAAGAATTTGCTGGTCACGGCGCGGAACACGGCGGACGGCTTCGCCGCGGTCCACCAGCGTGGACTGGTCGTGGGTGACGTCAACGAGAACTCGGTGATGGTCGCCCCAAATAACGGGCATGTGATGCTGATCGACGCGGATTCATTTCAGGTGAACGCGGATGGCCGGGTCTTTCCCTGCCTGGTCGGGGTTCCGGACTTCACCCCGCCCGAGTTGCACGCGGTCGGTGACTTCAGCCGGATGGTCCGAACCGCCAACCACGACAACTTCGGTCTGGCAATCCTGATCTTCCAGCTGCTCCTCGGCGGACGCCATCCCTTCGCGGGTCGTCCGCTCCGTAACGATGTCGGCAACGATATGTCCACTGATATCAGCGGCTTTCGGTTTGCCGACGCCCCGGACAACAGCAGCCGCGGATTGGTCCCGCCACCGACAGCCGTTCCGGTGACCATCCTTCCTGCTGTGATCCACGGCATGTTCACCCAGGCGTTCACCGAGCCCGGGATCCAGCACCGGCCGACTGCTCGGGAGTGGGTATTGGCTCTCGACAAACTGCGACCGCAGACAGCCGTGTGCCACGCCAGCCCACACCACGCTTACCCGGCACACGTGAGGGCGTGCCCCTGGTGTTCCCTCGACAGTTCGGGAATCGTGCATTTCGTCAAGGCGCAGGTCGCCGCGAAGGCGCAAGCGGCGGGGGTCACCATCGCGGCGCTGTGGGCGCAGATATCTGCAGTCCCGCCCCCGGCGGAAATCGTCGTACCCCCCAGCGCCGGGATTAAGCCCGTTGCGCGGCCGCTCCCGGCGGCGGTGCGCTCAAAGGCAACACCATTCGTCGTCTGGCCCATCGTGGTCAGCCTGGTTATTGCATTGATGGTAATCGCAGGTGCGCTCGGGCTCCTGGCGCTGGTGTTGCCCGTTTTTGTGGGTCGGTGGCTCAAACGCTACGGTGAGCCCAGGCGTCAGGAGAAGGACGCGCGCCTGCTGGCAGGGCAACAGGCGCGAGATGCGCATGCAGCCGCGATCCGTGAGGCAGAGGAAGCTGGCCCAGCAGGGTTTCAGACTCTCCGTGATCCGCTTGCCAGGCTCTATTCTGAGTACACCGTCGAGATCCCGAAACAGGAGAGGCGGACACTCGCGGAATTTGACCGCACCGTGCGGGATCGCCAGCTGCGCCGTCACTTGGAGCGGCAGTACGTCAGCAGGGCCTCGATCAGCGGCGTTGGCCCGAGTCTCAAGCAGCGGCTTGCAGCGTACGGCGTCAACACCGCTGCAGATGTGAACCGCTCCAAGATAATAGGAATCCCCGGTTTCGGGGAAGTGAAGACTGGAGCTCTGGTCGCTTGGCGTGACTCCTGTGAACGTGCTTTCCGCTACAACCCCCATGACCCTGCTACGCCCAAGGAACGCGACCAGGCGCTCGAAGTTCACCAGAGGCGGCGCAGATCCATCGAGAACGAGCTTCAGCGCGGTCTCGCCGAACTCCAGCGCCGCAGCCAGCTCCGGCCAGAAGCGCGAGCCGAAATTGAGCAGAAGCTAGCCGCCACGGCCCGGCAACTCGCCCAGGCGGACGCCGACCTGACTGTCCTCTAACGAGGCTCCTGTTCGTCTTCAATCCTGAGCGCCGCGCGGTCCTGTTTGTCGCCGGAGACAAGGCCGGGCAGTGGTCAACCTGGTGCGCCAGGGCGATCCCGCTGGCCGAGGCCCGTTACGCCCTCCACCTCTAACCATCCAGAAGGTCGGCGTTGGCTGGACACGGTGTCGGTAGCAGCGTCGATCCCGTACCCGCGAGCCGTTCGGGAGCCCCGATCACCCGCCGTGCCCTGGGTCCCGAAACACCGTTCCTGGCAGCCGAGTCGCGTTCCTGACAGCCAAGTTGACCGGGTCGAGGTCCATGGCGACGGCTCGGACGGGTGCTCCGTCGGCGCCGGTGAGACGCAGTGGCAGCGCGGTCACGAAGGGGTCGAAGTCGATCGCCTCGATGTTGCGCAGGTTCTCGCCGATGATCCCGCCGTGGCGGGCGATGAGGTGGTGTACCGGAAAGCCTGCCCCTGGATGGCCGGCGTCGGGCGTCTCGTCGATGCTGGCGGCGTCCAGCAGGAACGTCCGCGCACCGAGATCGACCATTCGCGTTGCGGCGTCCTCGTCGAGGAACGGATGATCGAAGTATTTCGGTGTTCCGTAGTGTGCGGACCAGCCGGTGTGCAGGATCGTGATGACTCCGGGGCCGATGCGGCCGGTGGGTGCGGAGGCGGTGATGTGGTCCCAGGTGATCCGTTCCCGAGGTGCCAGCCCGGTCACGTCCAGGATGATCCCGGGGCCGGCCAGTAGGCGCAGGTCGAGTTCGTCGACGCGGGCCCCGTTCGGCTCGACGTGGTAGGGCGCGTCGACGTGCGTCCCGGTCTGTGATCCGAGGTGCAGGTCGAGCAGGTTGAAGCCGGCTGTCTCGATCGTGGCCGCCGGTCGGAGCCGCGGGGTGGGATCACCCGGGTAGACCTGGGTGCTCTCGTCCAGTGGCACCGACAGGTCGACGATCCGACGGATACGCATGCCCGATTCTCTGCTCCGCGCGGGCGGCTTGGTGATCCTGTCACCCTACCGATGATCGTGCCGTCGCTCGGGGCGGGGCGGGGCATGGGGACCGGGAGCATGCCTGTACCGAAGGTACTGATCGAAGAAGCGAAAAAAACCGTAGATACG
>NZ_CEVIVC010000178.1:2786-3390 GCF_982290645.1 Protofrankia sp. CiP1_Cm_nod4 | reverse complement strand
AACCTGATGGCCTGATAATGTTCGCGTCTGCGTAGTAATGCCAGGTGGGTCGGACGCCTGCGCAGGTGCGGCCGCGGGCGCGGAGCGCGGCTCGTGGGGGCTCCTGCGGCTTGTGGCCATCGGTCGGTGCTCGTGGCCGGGAGCCGGAGACGCGGCCGCACCTCCACCAGGTCACGTGCTCTGTCGACAAAGGATGATCGGATGACCGGATGATCGGTAAGGATTCGGCGGGGAACATTGTTTTACGTACGGTGTCCGTGAGGTCGGTCGGTAGCGGATCGGCCGCCGTCCTCTGCGCGGCAGCCCTCGTCTGGGCGTGGGTGACGCCCGCGGCCGCGGACCCGCTGCCGAAGCCCGCCGGCTCGCTCCAGGGCGGTGTGCATCTGCGGGGCAGCTACCCGAGTGACGCCGCGGGCAGCCCGGCTGTCGACGGCACTGTCAACCCCACCAGCTGGAGTGGGATCGTCGCCACTGGTGGGCAGCCCGCCCCGAACACCACCGCCCGCGCCTTCGCCGTCTGCGCCAGCCATCACGTCGGTTCCGGCGAGTAGATCAGCCGGTGGCCATCTCAGTCCACGGGCATCAGCCGTCCGAGGTGTGAGAA
>NZ_CEVIVC010000178.1:2141-2761 GCF_982290645.1 Protofrankia sp. CiP1_Cm_nod4 | reverse complement strand
CACCTGATGGCCTGATAATGTTCGCGTCTGCGTAGTAATGCCAGGTGGGTCGGGCGCCTGCGCAGGTGCGGCCGCGGGCGCGGAGCGCGGCTCGTGGGGGCTCCTGCGGCTTGTGGCCATCGGTCGGTGCTCGTGGCCGGGAGCCGGAGACGCGGCCGCACCTCCACCAGGTCACGTGCTCTGTCGACAAAGGATGATCGGATGACCGGATGATCGGTAAGGATTCGGCGGGGAACATTGTTTTACGTACGGTGTCCATGAGATCGGTCGGTAGCGGCTCGGTCGCCGTCCTCTGCGCGGCAGCCCTCGCCTGGGCGTGGGTGACGCCCGCGGCCGCGGACCCGCTGCCGAAGCCCGCCGGCTCGCTCCAGGGCGGTGTGCATCTGCGGGGCAGCTACCCGAGTGACGCCGCGGGCAGCCCGGCTGTCGACGGCACTGTCAACCCCACCAGCTGGAGCGGGATCGTAGCCACTGGTGGGCAGCCTGCCCCGAACACCACCGCCCACGCCTTCGCCGTCTGCGCCGGCCATCATGTCGGTTCCGACGAGTAGACGAGTAGACGAGTAGATCAGCCGGTGGCCATCTCAGTCCACGGGCATCAGCCGTCCGAGGTGTGGAAA
>NZ_CEVIVC010000178.1:0-2116 GCF_982290645.1 Protofrankia sp. CiP1_Cm_nod4 | reverse complement strand
GGCCACCGAAAAACGTGGGCTGACCGGTCGGGTTCCTCAATATCCGACCGGTGCGGACGCGTCCCATGAAAATGTTCGGTCCATCCGGTGGTCATGTCCTGTTTCAGCGCGCGCCGTTTCTTGACGGTGTTGCGCGCACATGTCCGCCGCGTCGAAGTCAGAAAGGGAGATCCGATGAGGATGAGGTCGCTGCGGCATCCTGTCCTGGGAAAAGCGCTGATCGCAGGTGCGCTGCTGGCTGTCACGGTGCCGGGAGTCGCGTACGCCAACACGGTGGGCGTCACCGTGCGAACCCCGGGGGCCACCAGCGGCCCCGGATCGGCCTTCTCCGAGATCTCGACCCACGCGGACTGTAGCGGCGGCCTCATCTCCGGAGGTGGGATCAACCAGGCCATCGGTACCGGCTCGTCGTCGAACGGCAACCATGTGATGGGTACCGAGCCCAGCTCCGACGGCAGCACCGAATACACCGGTTCCACCGGGGCCGTCGGTACCGACGTGACGCACTGGCTCGGTATCGGTGGCAGCGGGGGCGCGGTCAACGCCTCCTTCTCCACCACTCCCTACGCGGTGTGCCTCACCAGCAGTCTGATCAGTCACACCCAGGTGGTCATGAACAAGATTTCCGGGCCCACGTCCGGCTCAACGGTGGGCCTGGTCACCGCCACCTGCCCGGCGAACACGGTCCTGCTCGGCGGCGGGGCGCGTACCACACCGGCCAGTATCGGCAGCCTCAAGCCGATCGCCAGCTTCCCCACCTTCAACAACGCCGGACACGACTACGGCCAGAAAGCCGCGGCCGACGGTGAGACCAATCCGGACTCCTGGACCGCCGTCGGGTGGAACGGCGGCGGAGGCAACAGCAACAACACGACCTACGCCTACGCGGTCTGCAGCGGGAACAACATCGATGTCAGTGGAGTCACCGTGAAAATCCGGTACAGCGAGGTGAGTGGCCCGGCCTCAGCGACCACAGGGCAGACAGCGACCGTGGGCTGCGGTGGTCAGGACGGGAAACTGGTCAGCGGAGGTGCCGCCGTCAGCGGGGGCAGCGTGACGACCACCGACTTCACCGGACCGGGCTCGGGCGGCGACCATCTCAACGGCAGCTTCCCCAGCGATTCCAGCGGCAATCCCGTCGGTGACGGGACCACTACGGCGGCATACTGGACGGCCTTCACCCACACCGGGGGCACAAGCTCGCCGAGCACCTATTCCGATGTCTGGGTGCTGTGCGCCGACGACGGCGTCTGAAAACCGGCAGCACCGGCCCGCGGGCGGGCACGGGCCGAACACGGCCTGCCCGCGGATCACCCATCTCAGCATTCCACCACCTCCGCAGGCCCGGAAAGGCGCCGTCGATTTCCGTGAACCGTCGTTTCATCATGTCCAGAGCCGTAGCGATCGCGGCCGCCGGCGCGACCGGCCTCCTGGCCGCCGTCATGGGGACGCCCCTCGCCGTAGCCGCCGGTCCGGCCGGCGCGGCCGAACCCTGCGGCGCGGGCGGCGTCCTCACCACCTCCCCGCCCACCTGCACCTACACCGCTGCGGGGACGGACACCTTCACCGTCCCGGACGGGGTGACCGCCGTGAGCGTCGACCTGTTCGGTGCCGAGGGCGGCAGCGCGGCCGGCTTCGTCGCTCCGCACCCGCCGAACGACGGCGCGGCCGGCGGGCTCGGCGGCGAGACCCGCGCCACCCTGGCCGTCAGCCCAGGGCAGATCCTCCAGATCACCGTGGGCGCCGCCGGCATCCCCGGAACCTCCCGGCACGGCGAGTTCGCCCGGCCCGGCGGCATCGGCCACGGAGCCGGCGGCGGTGGCGCGCACGGCGGAGGCGGGTCCGGCGGCGGTGGCTCGGACGTGCGGCTCGCCCCCTCCGGCCAGTCCGGTCGGCTCCTGGTCGCGGGCGGCGGCGGCGGGGCCGGTAACGGTGGGCCCCTCCTGCACGGCGGCGACGGCGGCGGTCCCACCGGGCAGGCCGGCGGGCAGGGCGGCGGACCCGCGGGGTCCGGTGTCGCCGGCGGCGGCGCAACCCAGAGCGCCCCCGGGACCGGGAGCCCCAACTCCGCTGCCGGCGGCCCTGGCGCTCCCGGCAGCGACATCGACCCCAACAC
>NZ_CEVIVC010000177.1:0-9054 GCF_982290645.1 Protofrankia sp. CiP1_Cm_nod4 | reverse complement strand
GTTGGGGGTTTTGGGTGTTGAGGATGTGAATGCGCCGCTGTCGTCGTAGCAGTGGATGCGCATCCTTGGCGGCTGCTGAGGGTGGGTGGGGAGGTTTTGGGGGGTCAGTACCTCGGGTGCCTTCGGCGTCACCCCAGATGGGGGTAAGGACCCGTCGATCAATAACTGCGGTTCTCGATCGAGAGAGGCTGCTGTCAGCCCCGCAACAAGACCGACATCAACAACCGGAGTTATTTTCCGGCAGCTCCTGAGCCGGGCGGCTTGCGGATCAGGCGCCCTGGGTGATGGTGAGGGTGAGGATCTGGGGCTTGCTCGCGGGGGCGCCGTCGGGGGCGCCGCCTTCGACTCCGGGGGTGGTGAGGGCGTCGAGGACGGACAGGCCCTCGGTCACCTTCCCGACGACCGTGTAGTTGGTGGCCAGTGCCTGCACGCCGTCCTTGTTCGGGTCCTGGTAGTTGATGAAGAACTGGCTGCCGTTGGTGTTGGGGCCCCCGTTGGCCATGGCGATGACGCCGCGGGTGTATGTGGCGCCGTCGGTGTTCTCGTTGGCGTAGGTGAAGCCCGGGCCGCCCATACCGGTGCCCTGCGGATCCCCGCACTGGAGCACGAAGATGTTCCGGGTGGTTTCGCGGTGGCAGGAGGTGTTGTCGAAGTACTTGGCGTTCGCCAGCGTGAGCAGGGCGCGGACGGTGCAGGGCGCCTTTGCCGCGTCCAGCGCGGCCTTGATCGTCCCCTTGTTCGTGGTGATGGTCATCGTGGCGGGGGAGCGGCTCACCGTGCCGGCTGCCGCGGGCAGGCTGACCGGTCTGGACGGCTCCTGTTCGTCCGAGGTGTAGATGCAGGGGCCGACCTGTGTGGTGGCGGCCGGAGCTGCCGCGGGCGATGCGGCTGCCGCGGGTGGCTCCGTCGCGGGCGATACCGCCGAAGATGACAGGGATGCGGTGTCGTCGTCGCCGGTGAGCAGCAGCGCCGCGGTGATGCCGCCGGTCAGCAGGATCAGGGCGCCCACGCAGACAACAGCGGTCACCCTGCGCTGTCGGCGCCGCGCGGCGGTCCGGCGTGCGGCCTGCCGGGCGGCCTTGCCCACGGCGAGATCGCGCTGTCGGCGCGTCCTGGACGTCACCACCTGTCGGCCTCCCTGTCCATCGTCACGAGGTGGGCGGAATCGTTCCGCCGCCGGCGAGCGTACGGTCAAGGGAAGTGTAGGTAGTCACGGTCCGCCCGCTGCCGCCGCACCGGTATCGTGCCGGGCCCGGCTGTGCGAAAGCTGTGCGTAACCTTCAGATGGCATTAACTGTCATGATCCGGATATTGCCGGATGTTGTCGGATATCGTCAGGGTTCGGAGTGCGGCTGTCCCGCTCGTGGTTGCCGCACCGCCGTGGCATCGCCGCGGGTGGGATTCGGGTGGGGCCGAGGGCTGTGACCGGGGCGGCCGTGCGTTGCCGCGGGCTGTCGCGCCCGCTCCTGACCCGGCCCGCGGTAGCGGGATATCACCGTGCGTGAGGCGCCCGATGCTGGTCTCGGTCAGGTCAGCGGGGCCGGCGCAGTCAGCGGGCCGCGGTGACGCCGTCGTGCTTTCGTGATGGCCGTACCGTGTGCTGGCGCCGGGGTGGTTCGGGCCGGCGCGGTGTGTCCGTCGTCGCTTCCGCTATCGCTGTCCGGGGGATGCCCGGCGGGGCGTCCGGCCTGTTGGTCAGGCACGCGGCGGTGGCCACCGCGAGCTGTGACTCGCGTTGCGCCGCGTCGAGCAGCTCGGCCAGGTTGATGTTGGTCGGAGTACGCAGCGCCCTGCGATGGAGGATCATCCGCCGTTCGGTGACAAGCAGCCAGTCCTCCAGGACACGGCGCCGAGGCAGCAGCGCCAACCGTGCCCGTTGCGCGATCCGAGCGCGCGGCCGGTGTGTCATGGCGATCCATTTCTTCTGTCCGCCTTGGGCCTTGCATCTTGAATATCGAATCTTGAATATCGAATTCTGTCAGAATCGTGAAAAAGGGGGGCGGACGGTCGTCGTGGCAGTCGTTTCCGTGGCTGTCCGCCGTGCTCGCCGCCCTGCTGCGCCCGCCCTTCCGCACTCGTCGTCCATGTTCGTGCCGTCGATCAGGAATCATATTATCGATCAGGGCGGGGTGGTCGGCCGTCCGGCCGGTGCGCCGGTCGGGCCCCGGGGTGCTGGCAGGCCCCGCGGCCGGATTCTGTACGTGGCCGGCCGCTCCCTTCAGGTGGCGGGGGAGCCCGTATGCGGATCCTGATTTCCGGCCGGCCTGTCCGTGTATGCGACCGGGTTGTTCACGCTGCCGGTAACCATTGGACCAGCCACCCTTTCCTGTGCGATACCTGTACCGCCGAAGGTGGCAACGGTGATCATCCAGAAATCATCATCTGTGAGGAGTGCGCGGTGTCGGATATTGTGCTGGCCCTGGTGGCCGAGCTCGTCAGCGCGGCGGTCATCGTGCTGGTCTCGTCGCTGTTCCGGCGGTGGCTCAGGCCGGGTGTCCGGACGGCCTGAGCCTGTCGCCCACCGGCTGTCCCGGATCTTTCCGCCCGAAGGGCTCGGCGGGATCCGCCTGTCCGCCCGCCGTCTCCGCGGGTCGTCGTCAATGGCTGACAGGCACCGGCGACGGCTGACAGGCATCGACGACGACCGACGGTCACCGGCTTCCGGCCGGCCATGGAGCCGGTGACCGTCGGCGGCCTGCTGTCGGGCGTGGCCGCGATCGGCGGCTGCCGTCGGCCCGTGTCCGCCGTCTTCCGGGGTGTCACGTCTCCGCGCCATGCCCTGATTTATCCTGACCTGCAGCTTTTTCCGGGGCCGCGGTGGCCGTGGCGTGGCTGTGCTGGGCGTGGCTGTGCTGGGCGATGTAGGCACCGGCCCCGATCGCCGCCGCGACCGGCCATTCGACGAGTTCGGTGACGGCGAGCACGCCCAGGCCCATGTAGAAGGCGGTCTGGGCTGGTGACGGCAGCCTGACCGGGCCCACTTTCATGCTTGTGCCCGGGGCGCGCGGGATCTCGATGCGGGCCGTGGCGAACGGCGTCCGCAGTGTGGCGGTGTGGGGCCTTCGTGCTTCGCCCTCTTCGCCCGCTCCCGCCCGCCCGCTCTCGTGGCCGGCCTCGCCGCGGGCCCGGCCGGCGCCGGTGGCCTCGTCCGTCCGGCCGGCTCGCGGCTGTTCCGTCCCCGGCCGTTCCGCCGGGGTTCCGGTTCCGTCGCCCGTGTCCGGCCTGTCCTGGTATTCCTCCGCCTGCCTGGCCTCTTCTTTTTCTTCGTCTCGTACGTGATTGTGTGTCTTGGGGGACATCGAGCCTCCCTCCGCTATGATGTCACCCTCCCCAGAGGCAAACCCCGGGTAAACAAAAGATCTCGTCCTGGATAAAATTTCGCCTCGGGTAAAAAGATCCTGGGCCCGGTTCCGGAGATTTTTCGGCGGGGCTGGGGTGGCTGCCGACGTTTCGTCCCGCTTCTGGTATTTCGTTCCTCCTGCGACGACGGTGTCTTGTCGCGATATTCGTCCGGCGACGATGTGCGCGTGTTTCTGACGGTTCTTCTCGTTCGTCCGATGGCCGAGTCCGCCCGGCGGCCTTTCCCGGCGGTTCGGCGATGGCGGACGCACTCCCCGCGACGGCGGGCGCGGGCCATCCGATGGGCCGCCCGCCGGTTAGGCGGTGCCGGCCACCGGGTACCGGCTGTCGAGTGGGGTACCCGCGGGGCCACAGCCGTGGGGGGACGCGGCGCCGGCCATGACGTGCGCTGTCAGGCCACGGTCCGCGCGTCGGCCATGGCCTGACGGCCGATCGGATGTCGTAATCGGATGTCGCATCGGGCGCCGTCCGGGTGTGGCTCGGATGGCATGGCGTCCGCTGGTCGATGCCGCCCCGTCGATGATCGACGGGATCGGGTTGAGCGCGATCGACGGGATCGGTGAGGAGGTCCGCCGATGCGGCTGCCGGATCCCCGCTCGGGTGCGCGGCGTGCCCTGGCCGGAGGACGTCTCCTGTGCGACGCGGGACTGATGCTGCTGGCCGGGCCGCTGCTGGAGCGGATGCCGCTGCTGGAGCGGATGGAGCCCTCCGCCGCGGACCAGTCCGACCACCGGCCTGACCAGGCCGGTCACACCGGTCATGTCGCTCATGTCGGTCGGGCGGGGCGGGCCGCCGGCCGGCTGGCCCGCCCCGGCGGCGACGGGGGCGCCTGTCTCAGGGTGGCCAGCCTGCGGGTGCGCGGCATCGGCGGGCTGTCGCACCCGTCGCGTCGGCGGCTGGTGGAACAGGAGCTGGAACGCCGTCCCGGAGTGCGGTGGGCCCGGGTCAACGCGCCGCTGGGACGGCTCCTGGTTGGCCTGACCGAGCCGTATCCGCGGATGGGTGAGCTGGCCGTGGCCGCCGAGCGTGCCGTTCGCGCCATCCGCGGCGAGCCGGCCGAGCAGCGGGCTGAGCAGGAGACCGCCGGGGATCAGAGCGCCGGGGATCAGAGCGCCGGGGATCGGACCGACGAGGACCAGGGCACGGTGGGCGTGGGTCAGCCGTCCAGGGCCGCCGACCCGCCGGACGCGGTGGCCGTGGTGCTGCGCGCGGCCGCCGCGCTCGCCGCGGACGGGATCGCCCTCACCGTGGCGTCAGTGGGCCGCGCCGCCCGCTGGACGCCGTTGCCGGCGGAGCTCGCCGCGCTGGTCATGGCCGTCGACACCCAGCCGCGGCTGCGCGCGGTCGTGGAGCGGACGATCGGGCCGCAGCGGGCGGACATCGTCCTGGCGGTGGCCAACGCCGCCGCGCTGGGGCTGGCCGGCAGCCACAGCGGTCTCGGTCTGGACGCCGCCCACCGGGTGCACGCCCTCGCCGCCGCCCGGGCCCGCCGGGACGCCTTCGCCGGCTCCGAGCTGCTGGGGGACCCCGACCGGGCCGGCGCCGGGCCGGTGGCCCGCAAGCGGCCCGGGCCGGTGCCGGCCGGCCCGGCGGAACGCTACGCGGACGCCGCCGGGGCGGGTCTGCTGGCGGTCTTCGGTGCCACGGCCGCGCTGACCGGCGGCCCGCGGCGGGCCACCGCCGCCGCGCTGGCCATGCTCCCGCGCCCGGCTGGTCTTGGCCGGGAGGGCTTCTGCGACCAGCTCACCGTCGTCCTGGCGCGCCGGGGAGCGCAGGTGATGAGCCCCGGGGCGCTGCGGCTGCTGGACCGGGTCGACACGGTCGTGCTCGACTCCGACGTGCTGGTCGGCACGGCGTTCACCCTCGGTGAGGTCATCCCACTGGCCGGTGCCGACGCGAGCAAGGTCGCCGTCCGGGCGTACGCGCTGTTCCAGCCGGCCGATCCGACGGCGACGGCCCAGGCGGACGGCTGGACGCTCGCACCGATCGAACGGCTGCTCGGCGACGACGGCAGGCTCGGCGACGACGGCAGGCCCGGTGACGACGGCAGGCCCGGTGACGACGGCAGGCCCGGTGACGACGGCAGGACCGGTGACGACGGCAGGACCGGTGAGAGCCGGCGTGACGAGGGCCGGCGTGACGAGGGCCGGCGTGACGAGGGCCGGCGCGGCGAGGGCCGGCGTGACGAGGGCCGGCGCGGTGAGAGCCGGCGCGGTGAGAGCCGGCGCGGCGAGGGCCGGCGTGATGAGAGCCGGCGCGGCGAGGACTCGGGCCGGGCGCAGTGGCGGCGGCTGCGGGCGGCGGGGGCGCACACGATCCTCGGCCTCGCCCGGGGCACGGCGGTGACGGCGGTGGTGACGGCCGTGCCCGAGCGGGCCGAGGGCGCCGAGGCGCTGCTGGCCTCCTGCCGGCGCAGCGGGCTGACGGTACGGGTGGCCGGCGGTGACGCCTGCCCGGGTGACGGCTTCGGGTTCCCGGTGATCCCGGGCGGGCGCCGTCTGCCGGCCGCCGTCGGTGACCTGCGGGCGGCGGGCGGCGGGGTGCTGGTCGTCTCGCACCGGCGTCCCGCGGTGGGCGGCGCCGACTGCGGGGTGGGAGTCGACGGCCCCGACGGCGCGCCGGCCTGGGGCGCCGACGTCCTCGTCGGGACGGACCTGCGAGCCGCCGCGATGTTGGTGGAGGCGGCCGCCGTGGCGGCCCGGGTGAGCCGGCACGCGGTGCGGCTCGCCCAGATCGGCTCCGGCGCCGGCGCGCTGGTCGCGCTGACCGGTGTCGGCCCACGGCTGCTCTCCCGGGCGATGCTCATGGTGCACGGGGCCGCTGCCCTCGCGTTCGGTTACGGCGTCTGGGCGGCCCGCGAGCTCGGCCGGCGCCCGTCGCCGCCGGGCATTGCGCGTACGCCCTGGCATGTGCTCTCGACGCGGCGTGTCCTTGCCGGGCTGGGCAGCTCACCGGACGGCCTGACCAGCGCGCAGGCCGCGTCGCGGCGTGCCGCCGACCCCTCGCTGGGCCCCTCGCTGGGCCCCTCGCTGGGCCCCTCGCTGGGCCTCCCGGTGGGCGAGGCCGCCCCCGGCCCGCTCGCCGCGCTCGCCCGGGAGCTGGCAAGCCC
The DNA here is from genome assembly GCF_982290645.1 of Protofrankia sp. CiP1_Cm_nod4. Classification (NCBI taxonomy): domain Bacteria; kingdom Bacillati; phylum Actinomycetota; class Actinomycetes; order Frankiales; family Frankiaceae; genus Protofrankia; species Protofrankia sp. CiP1_Cm_nod4. The sequence goes on along the minus strand of NZ_CEVIVC010000177.1, from coordinate 2,585 downwards.
GCTGACCCCGGTCCTGCTGGGCGGGGCGGCGCTGTCGGCTGCCAGCGGCTCGGTGCTGGACGCGGGCCTGGTGGTCAGCGTGGCCGTCATGTCGGCGCTGGTGGGCGCGGTGCAGCGGCGGCGGGCCGACCGCGCGCTCGCCCAGCTGTTCGCCTGGTCCGCGCTGCGGGCCCGGGCGCGCCGGGACGGTGCCGACGTCGAGCTCACCGCGCGGGAACTGGTCCCCGGCGACGTGATCTCGATCGGGCCGGGGGATGTCGTCCCCGCCGACGCCCGGCTGCTGTCGGCGACCAGCCTGGAGGTCGACGAGTCGTCGCTGACCGGGGAGTCCCTGCCGGTGACGAAGTCGCCGCGTCCGGTCGCCGCCAGCTATGTCGCGGAGCGCACCTCGATGGTGTACGAGGGAACCACCGTGGTCGCGGGCGCCGCGACGGCCGCCGTCGTGGCGACGGGCCCGGCCACCGAGGCGGGCCGTGGCATGGCCACGGCCGCCGGCCCGGCCAAGGCTGTCGGTGTCGAGGCCCGGCTGGCCGCGATCACCGAGTTCACCGCGCCGGTGGCGCTCGGCGCGGCCGCGGTCCTGCTCGCCTCCGGGCTCGTCCGTGGCCGGCCCGCCGGCGACACGCTGAGCGCGGGTGTGGCGCTCGCCGTCGCCGCGGTGCCCGAGGGCCTGCCGTTCCTGGCCACGGCCGCGCAGCTGTCCGCGGCCCGGCGGCTGTCCGGCCGCGGCGCGCTGGTGCGCAACCCGCGGACCATCGAAACGCTCGGACGGGTGGACGTGCTGTGCTTCGACAAGACCGGCACGCTCACCAGAGGCCGGATCCGGCTCGGCATGGTGTCGGACGGCAGCCACACCGCCGCCGTCGGCGAGCTGACGAAACGGCAGCGCCGGGTGGTCGCCGCCGGCCTGCGCGCCACCCCGGCGCGGGTCGACGGGCGCAAGCTGTCCCATCCCACCGACCGGGCGGTGACCAAGGGCGCGGCAGCCGCGGACATCGACCGTGACCACGGCCTGGGCTCCTGGTCGGAGCTGGTCTCGCTGCCGTTCGAGCCGGGCCGCTCCTACCACGCGTCCCTCGGGCTCTCCCCCGGGACGCCCCGGAGGACCTCCCAGGGGACGCCTGCCGGCGGCACCGGCGGCACCGGCGGCGCCGTGCTGCTCAGCGTCAAGGGCGCGCCCGAGACGCTGCTGCCCCGCTGTACCCGCTGGCGGACCGCCCGGGGCGACGTGCCGCTGGACGGGCGTGGCCGGGCGGGCCTGGCCCGCGAGCACGTCGCGCTGGGCCGGCGGGGATACCGGGTGCTCGCCGTCGCCGAACGCGCGATGCCCGATCACAGCCGGCAGGTGTCGGACGACGACCTCGACGCTCTGACCTTCCTGGGTTTTCTCGGTCTGTCGGATCCGGTCCGCTCCGGCGCCGGGCCGTCCCTGGTCCAGCTGCACGACGCTGGCGTGCAGACCGTGATGATCACCGGTGACCACCCGGCCACCGCGCAGACGATCGCCACCGAGCTGGGGGTCCTCGACGGCGGCCGGATGATGACCGGCATGGAGATCGACGCGCTGGACGACGACGCGCTCGACGCGCTGCTGCCCGAGGTGACGGTGGTCGCCCGCGGCACCCCGGCGCACAAGGTCCGCGTGGTGGAGTCGTACCAGCGGCTGGGCAAGGTGGTCGCGATGACCGGCGACGGCGCCAACGACGCGCCCGCGATCCGGCTCGCCGACGTGGGGATCGCGCTGGGCCGACGGGGCACCCCGGCCGCCCGGGCCGCCGCCGACGTGGTGGTCGTCGACGACCGGCTGGAGACGATCCTCGACGTCCTGGTCGAGGGCCGGTCGATGTGGGCCTCGGTGCGCCAGGCGCTGGGCATCCTGGTGGGCGGCAACCTCGGCGAGATCGCCTTCACCCTGCTCGGCGCGGTCGCCACCGGTACCTCCCCGCTGTCGGCCCGGCAGCTGCTGCTGGTCAACCTGCTCACCGACCTCGCCCCCGGGCTCGCCATCGCCCTGCGCCAGCCGGATCCCGGCCGGGCCGGCGAGCTGCTCGGGGAGGGGCCGGAGAGATCGCTGGGCCGCGCGCTGCTGCGGGAGGTCGCGGTGCGCGCGGTGGCGACCACCGCGGCCGCCACCGGCGCATGGATCGTCGCCCGTCCCACCGGCCGGCGCCGGCACGCCGACACCGTCGGGCTGGTGGCGCTGGTCGGGGCGCAGCTCGGCCAGACACTGCTGGTCGGCGGGCGTTCCCGGTCGGTGCTGCTGAGCAGCCTGGGGTCGGTGGTGGCGCTGGTTATGGTCGTCCAGACGCCCGGGCTGAGCCGGTTCTTCGGCTGCACCCCGCTCGGACCCTCCGGCTGGGCCGTCGCCATCGGCGCCTCGGCCGCCGGAACCCTGCTCTCGATGACGCTGGAGCCGCTCGCGGCCCGTTTCGTCCCTCCCGAGGGCTCATCCCTCCCGACGGGCTGAATGTTCCTCCCGACAGGTTGGACGGCCCGCCCGGCGTTGAAAACCGTTGCCGGGGATGACGCGCCCCCTCTTGAGACTGCCGGCACGCGGACGGCAGACCCTGGGCTCACCGGCGGGG
>NZ_CEVIVC010000176.1:0-9056 GCF_982290645.1 Protofrankia sp. CiP1_Cm_nod4 | reverse complement strand
AGTGGGCGGGGTCAAACGGTCGTAGCGACGCTCCGATAGGATGATCGTGTTGGGGCGGGGTCAAACGGTCGTAGCGACGCTCCTCGGCTTCAATAGTATGAGTCGACAAAAGGTCACAGTTCAAGAATTCGCGACAAATTCAGACCGGATTACCAGCCATCGACTGGGCCACGTTCTCACTTCATCCTACGCTTCGCGAATTTCAGTATCGAACGTGCAACGTTCGCGAGCACCTGCTCGGCTTCCTCCGTGGACAGCGAGGCCAGCGTCTTTCCGCCTGGGTTCACATGCTGGAAGCGCTCCAACTCCGGCATTTCTTTGTAGGTACTGGCCCGAACCAGGATCGGTATAATACGACAGCCGTCACTTTTCGCAGCAGCCAGGAGAGCGGGAAGCTCTACTTTTCGAATAAATTCGGAGGCAATAAAGTCCCCGCTGACGAGTAGTACCGCGAAACGTGCCCGGCTGAGCGCGGCGTTGATTTCTTCCCGCCAGTCGTCACCAATCTCGATCCGCTTGTCCGACCAAATGTCAAGAATGCCGTCACGTTTCAGTGAAGTCAACTGGACAAGGAGACGATCGTGCCAGTCCGTATCGACATGACTGTAGCAGATGAACACGTGTTCACGGGGAACCGGCAGTCGCTTGCCCGCCATGGACAACAGCTCGTCCCTCCGCAGTTGACGTAGGAAAAATATCAACTGGGGATCGTCCGCGATTATTCGCCTGCCACGGGAGTCATAGAAGAAGTGACGTGCGATCGAGCCGTCTGGATCGAGGCCCGGCGAGCTGGAAGTCACGAAGATTTTTTCTATCGTAGGCATGAGATCCGACGATCGGTTCTGGACGTCGTCCAGCGCCAGGATTCCGTCCTCCGTCTGGCCGAGAGCCAACAGCAGATCGATGCAGGTCGCTTTATCGAGATCATCCATGGCGGCAAACGTGTTGACCGCGGATCCATACTTGTCTCTCAGTTCCTTAGTCACGTTCGCGCGGGCCGTGGGTATTTCCGCCTGCACTACCGTTGGCGTCAGCCTAGACTCCTCAACACCAGCGATCATCACTAGATGAGAACACAGGGACTGAGCGGTTATCAGGCTTCCGGCCGCGGCCTGGACGATCTCCTGCCTTCGGTCGAACGATATGTTGAGCGCGGCTTCACCTTTTTCCACAAGTTCCAGCACCTGCTTCTCACCGGCTCGGCCAAGACGGAAGACACGAATCCGGTTCGCAATGTCGAAACTTATACTGACAAGCGTGGCGGCGGTGTCCGGGATTCCGACTATCACGAGCTTTCCCGGAGATCCGGCATCGTCGGCCAAACGTTTCAGGTAGTCAACTATACGACCTTGAAGGTCTTCGGGGAGGCGGTGAAAATCGTCTATCACGAGCAGGCCGACATGACCTTCAGCGGGCAGCCTTCTGATCCGTTCAACATCTCCCGGTATACGAGCGCTGTACGTCTCGACTTTTTCGAGCCGCTGCGAGTCCTGATCGATGGCACATTTCAGGAGAGTCGTCTTACCGATCCCGGAAGGTCCTTCCAGAACTATGCAGAGGCCATGCTGGCGTAACGCCAGACGAAAAGGTATGTATTCTTCCGGTGCCACGAAGGTGACAGTCGGGACACCCACCGGCCGGAAGACGTCCTCCAGTCGGTTAGCCGCATCCCTGACGAGGTCGACACCTGGGAAGCTCGGCTCCACATCAGGCTTCGCCCGCTCACTCAATACCGGCCTCACAGAAATTGATGCTGGAAACTGTGGTGCCGTAGGCGGTTCCGCTCCTCCGCGCAGTACCGCTGACACCCCGGACAACAATTTCTCCCGAGCGGCGACCTCGTCCAGACCGAAAATACCAAGAGAGAAAATTGGCATGAACCGGTCAGGTGGAGGAGAATCGTCAACCCTGATCGGAAGCACACGCCTGGCAAAGCCACGTGGATCAGCGCTCCAGGCAGCCATCCATTCTGCCTGTCCGAATACTGAAGCAGCGTAGGAGCTCGACAGGATTACAAGCATCCGATCGGCTCGCGTGATACCTTCCTGTATGCTGTGGAGCCAATTCGTCCCGGGTGCGAAATCCCATGTCTGTAGCAGCACCTGATAGCCGGCTTCCTCCAGCGTCCAGGCGATCCATTCGGCCCAGGATGTGTCCGCGTGTGCGTAGGACACGAAGAAATCCCAGCGGTGCTCACTTGAGTCCTGCCCCACGGGCCTCACTGTACTCCTGTCGCGACCAACTAGGTTGCCGCCCGTAACCCGGGCGCTTCAGGCCGGTGCCAAGGAAGCGGACCGGCGATGACGGAAGACAGAGAGAGCGGAGTCGCGGATCACTGCCTCGACGGGTGCGGCCGCTCTGATACGGACGGGGTGGACGAGTTCACCTGCGACCATTCACGGTCGACATCGTTGGCCCATTGCCGGATGGGGTGGACACAGCTCTGGTCATGCCCGGACGCGCAACGCGAGCCGTTCCATGACAGCAGCGTCGCGCAGACCACCAGTACAGCGAGTCCCCTGGAAAACCGCCGCGGCGCCGCCGCATACCTCGGCAGCCGCCGAACGAACCGGTCGGCGACGCGGGCGAGATCGTCGATCAGCATGCCGAACCAGTAGACAGGCCGGAGCCCGAGCTTGCAGCAAGCCGTAGCCTGGCCGTAATCGATCAAAAGGCCCAGATAGCGGAGGCCGGAGACTGCCGTGCGGCCGGGGCCGACCGACTCGCGCAACAGCCATGGCACCGTTTTCCGGCAAACGACAACCGCCAGCCAATAACCCACCCAGAGCAGCAGCAGTGCCCATACCGCCTGCGCGGCAAGCGTCCACGGCCCGGCCGGGAACTTGCCGAACAGATACTTCGCGATCTGCCCGACCACCGACTGTCCTGGTAGGTCGGGCAGCGCGCTGGTCGCAGCCAGGGGGACAGTCACCTGGGCTCGTCCGGCTCATCGGAAGACGAGCCCTTGGACGGGGAGTCGATAGACCGCGTCTCGTCACGACGCAGCCCCCCGCCCCGATAGCCCAGCCGTGGACGTTGCTCCGCATCATCACCCGTGCCAAGCAGCACGCCGGCCGCCGCGAAGATCCGCTGAGCCAGGTCGTGTTCCAGCCACCCCTTCTCCGCCGCGATGACGAGCAGCTCGAACTTGCGCTGGTCGTCAGCGTGGCGGCGGGCGCTCAGGTTGCTCAGTGGCACGGCCGGGCCCGCCGGATCGAACTCAACTCGCAGCACGTCGGGGTCGAGGCCCTTGTCGAGCGCCTCCCGAATGAGCTGCGCTCTGGCCAGAGACGCGACTGTCCTGGCCTTGGTGATATCATTCTCGATCCCCTCGGTGACAATCCTCTTGGCGGGCTGCTCCAACTCGGACGGCGGTCGCAGTTGCACACCGGCGACTGTCAGCTCGATGCACTCCCCGACAGCGAAAGTACGTCGACAGATCCGTTCGTCGATCGCCTGCTCAGCAGCTCGCAGATTATTCCAACTGTAACTTCTGGTAATTTCACGCAACCACTGTGCAACCTCCCGCTGGCACCAGCCAGATGGATCATCGATAGGATTACGCATCCACAGAGCCGGGTCACGGATCCGCCAGCTAATGTCGATCTCGGCATCCACCAGGATCGATGAATCGCTGGTCGAGAGCTTCGTCACGAAGGGCTCGGTTCGGGTCGAGGTGTCCACCGGCTGTCTCGGTCCACCGAACTCGACCCGGACGCTTTTGAGACTGACCACCAAGCCATGCCCGGGATCTATCGGCTTGTCGGCCAACCGCGAAAGCACCGCGACCTGGGCCTCGGCCACGCGGTCGTACTCGAAAGCCGCGATCACCCCGCCCACCTCGCGGACGAGGATCTCCTCGCACAGCTTCCCGGGCTCGTTGACCTGGTCCAGGTACCAGCGCACCCGGTCTTCCACCTGCCAGGAGAGGCCGAGCGCGACGGTGAGCAGCACTCCGTCCGCTGCGGGCAGGCGACAGGTCACCTGACCGAAGGTGGCCGACCGCGCTGTCGGATCCTCGGGAATGTCCGGCCACAGGGTGAAACTCGTCAGGGACGCGTAAGCGCCGTGGCCGGACAGCTCGAGACGGCCGGCCAGTGTCTTCTCGACTTTCTGCCGCCCTCCATCCGTCTCGGTCGGATCGATCGCGACGGTCATCCCTGTGATGTGCGCAAGCAACAGCTCCTGGGTCGCCGCAGTGAGATCGGGCGAGCCGGCGCGCAACCAGATCCCGGCGTCCACCAGCTCCCAGCGATAGCCGGCCCGGAAGCGGAAGTTCACGCTGGAACGGTGGCTGGGCGCATGCCCCTCGAAGCTGCCGAACGCCGATCCCGTCACGTCATGACGGTTGGTGTATCTACCCCATTTCCGCTGCCCCAGTGTCGGCTCCTGGTTGAGCGGCAGGTAATCTCCTCGCCCGTTTCCGTACACGAACATGACAGTTCGGCTGCTGCCGTTACCGGTTGTCATCGCTGTCGTCGTCCGATCTTTCTTCCGATCGCTGATAGGTAAGTTCCACGGCTTGGGGGAAGTCCTCCTGCCAGCGGTCGAGGTAGTAGCTCAACCGTTCGGAGTCACGTCCGCTACGCAGCGAGCCGAGGACGATGTCGACAAGTACTCTGGTGGGCTCGCTGTCCCCTTCCGCTCTGAAATACCAGCCACGCAGCACCTCCATCGTCCGGTCCTGCGCATGCCGGCTGTTCTGGGTCTGGTGGAGGAGCGTGGCGACCGGCTCCACCAGGTTCGTGTCACGTAGCGCCAGGCTCAGCAGGGCTGGCCTGGTCGAACCGGTCGCGGTGTCGGTCGCGACCGCCATGGCCGCGATCCGCAGGAAGCCCTCGGCCGCGACAGCCTGCCGCCGCCTGTCGGTTCCGCTCCACTCGACCAGGCGGTCCAGCACGAGCCGCGCGTTCGCCTCGCCGGTGATGAACAGGTTGAGCAGGCTGAGGCCCACGGCGTGACGCAACGGGCTCGCGGCCTGATGGTCACCCGGCATCGAGTCGGCGAAGGTCCCCAGCGCGTCGAGGGCGAGCTCCGGCATCCGGGCGCCGATGCCCGCGCCCCAGACACGCACGGCGGTCAGCCTGCGGAACGGATGCTGGCTGTGGGTGCCCCAGTCGAACACCATCCGGTGCACGTGCGGAGCCAGCTCCGGCTCGCCGTCAAGCACCTTCAACGCACTGACCGCCACCTCCCGGTGCCGGGGCGCGGTGCTGTCCGCCCAGGGCAGCAGAAACGTCCGGCGTGCTTCGTCGAAGCCGTGCGCCGCGATGACGCCCGCCGCCGCGCCGGCACGGACCCGCACGGCCGGGCGAGGGTCATTCGCCAGGCGGCGTACCAAGCCGCTGATCAGCTCATGGCAGTCGACGTGCTCCCGCCAGAACCAGTCGAGAACCCTTCGCTGGTAGCCGTCCTTGCGGAAACGGACCGCCTCCACCGGAGCGAGCCCGTAGCCGGAGTCCTCCAGCGAGTCGATGATCTCGGCATCCGCCGCTTCGATAAGCGCGCCACGGCCCGGGCCCAACATGTGGCGCTCGTCGGAAACAGACTCCGTTTCCGCACCCAGCTTCGCTCTCAACGCACGCAGATCCTGTTCGAACGAGCGAGCGACCCGAGCCACCACGCGGTAGGGCAGACCGTTGAGGATGGCGAGCGTAATCACGAACGCGATCAGTTCAGGTGTGGAAATCTTACTGATCCAGTCCGTGAAGCCTTCGGCCACATGGCCGTCCACCCAGCTCTGGACCGCGTCAAGGCCGTCGGGCACCGTCCGCGCATAGGCGACGCGACGAGCGAGCTCGGTGATGACAGCGGCGTGCTGGCCCTCTCTGACGACCTCGTGGAGCATCTTTTCGACCGCACTGTCGGCCAGCGGATCGACGGATGACGCCTCCGCTGGACCGGTCGTCTGGATGCTCCAGCCGTCGGGATTCTCCTGGAACCACCCGTACTGCACGGACATGATGGCCTCTGCCGAGGCGGGCCGGCCAACATCGATCACGTAGCGGCCCACGTCGACCAGGTTGGGCGACTCACGACCGGTGATCACCAGGTAGCTGCCCCTGGATGCGAAGTCCTCAGCCAACCGGTCGAGCCGCACGGAACCGCTGAGCAGCAGCCGGTAGTCGAGATTCTCGATCAGGAATCCCGCGTTCTCGGGCAGTTGCTCAATGTCGAGCGTGCGCGGATCGGTCTGCGCGTCTATGCGGAAGATTTTCTCCCGGACCACACAGCGGCTGAGCATCGCGAGTCCGAGCGACGGCCGTCCGAAACCGGGACGGGCACACACCATCGCCAGGTGAAGTCGCTGCAGCCGCTCGAGTGCCGGCTCGAAACAGGCTGGTGCGGCGAACGCGGTAGCGGTCCAGGTGACGACGTCGGTGGGGATGTGCGCCCAACGGCCGGCCAGCCGTGCCTGCCGTTCGCCTGATGCCTGCGCGTCCCGCTTCCCCGATCCGTAACCGCTCCTGCCGTCACCGTCAGTGCCGAACCGCCCAGCCCCGGCACCGACACCGTCGGGCCGGCTCTCCGTGTCACGGGCCCGCCCGCCCCGGCGCGGGCCGGTCGGGACCTCGTCCCCGACGTCGTAACCCGTACTGGCGAGCAGCACGCTATTGGCAGTGATGGTGGCACCGCGAAAATCGTTGTAGAAGCGACCCGATCCTGGTCCGGCGAACGCTCCTGGCCCGCCGGGAGGCACCGGGCCGTGAAAATTGCTCGCCGCTTCCTCGATGTCGCTCGGCCTGGCGAACTCCTCCTCGGCATCCTCTGGGGTCGGCCCGGAGTCGTCGGGATTCGACGTATCAGCCGCCTCACCAGCCCCTCGCTCGGAAGCTGGGGGTGATGAATCCGCTGCCCTTTCATCGCCTTTCCCGCCATGCGGCGTGCCAGCGGCAACCTCGGAGCCGGTTTCCGCGGATGACGATCCACCGTCAGCTGATTCGACCGATCCCAGACCAGGTTCGCCCGACGAAGCGGAGTCCGGATTCTCAGCGGCCATCGCCGTCGACCTCGTCGAACGGGTTGGCGCCATGCCCACAGCCGATGTCGCGGCCAGCTATGCGCGGCTCGTCGAGATGACTACCTATGATCACGATGTTGCCGCTGATGACGTCGCCGCTGGCGCTATCCCTCCTGGTATTGGCGTCCCGCTGTCCGGTATCGGCATCCCGCTGCCCGCTGTCCTTCCCTGGCCTGCCGGGAAAGGGCGGTGGGGTGGGGGCGCCGGGCCGCTGTCGCCAACCGTCCGCGTTCGGCACGTAGATCCAGGCTCGGGTCCGCAGGCTTTTGATCGTCACGTCGACGCGCTGGTAGGCGCTTGGTGGGACCCGGCCGTAGTCCTCGGCGACCACGGACTGGTACACCCGGTCCGAGACGATGACCGCCAGATCGGCCTCCGGCGCGGCGGTGAACGCTTCGCGCAGCGGATCGGCATCGACGAGCCGGCACACCTCGACCGCGTGCCGGCCGCTGATGACATCGTCGTCGATGAGAACGTCGCCGTCATGGATGGCGACCCGCAGTCGCATCCGCGCGGCTGGGCTGGCGCGCTTACGGTCGTGCCGCAGCGCGGTGGCCAACCGGTCGAGAAAGGTGTCGGTCAGGTCAGCGAGGGACACCGCTGGGTCAATGGCGATCAGCAGACTGTCGTATCGGTCCTGTATCGACGGCGCGGTGCCGTGCCGGGCTGACAGCCCGACCGCGTCCAGGCCGTCCTCGACCACCAGTTTCAGCCGATGCCGTAGGTCGACCTGTGTGGGGGTGTCACGCTCGCTCGAGCCCTCGATGTCGACAACCACGAGCCGCCGGTTGACCGGCCGATGCACCATCGGGCTCCTTCCAGACGACCTTCGGAACGCCATCCGGCAGCGCCCGTCCGCCTATATGGTCCGCACTTCGGGCCGCAGCATTCGATCATCGTGGTGCGGCGCCGAGTGGCACGCCTGAGTGGGCGTGCAGATGCGTCCTACCGGAGCGCTGGCGGCGTCAACTACGCCATTGGCACATTTTCGGGCTTGGCTACTCTGGCCTTTTGAGCTCATTGGCGACCCGCGCGAGACCCGCCGGATCCAGCACAGTGAACCGCCCACGGCTGTAGTCGATCAGCCCACGGCTACGGAGCTCGGGCAGTTCCCGGCTCGCCGAACGCAGGCCCACGCCGGCCGCGGCGGCGAGATCCTGCTGGGTCAGCCAGATTTCGATGACGGCCCCGTCCGCGATCGACCGGCCACGCCACTCGACAAGATCCAACAGCTTACGCGCGATCCTCACCCGCGCCGGTGTCATCGGTCCGAGAACACGCTCACGATCCGCGTCACGCAGCCGGGCGACGAGGGCGGACATGATGTCGGCCGCCACCTCCGGTCGGTTACGCACCTCGCTGAGGAATACCGACGCGGGAATGACCCATACTCGGACCCGGTCCACCGCGACGACGGTCGCGCTCCGGGGCACACGACCGATGACGCCCATCTCACCGATCATCTCTCCGGCACCGCGGTAGGCGAGGACCGTGGTGCGGCCGTCGTCGGTGGCCACGGCAACCTTCACGAGCCCACGCTCGATCAGCATCACCATGTCGGCGACCGAACCGTGCAGCATCAGGGTCTCGCCCGGCGCATACCACCTGGGTCGACCAAGCGCTCGCAACGCGGCACGCGTAGCGGCACCGAGTTCTCCGCCCGCCGCGAGCTCTTCGTCGCTCACCGGACACTGCCATTCCGACGTGAAGACCACCCTCGCAGGCCCCTGCCCACGCGTCTGAACCGCGGCACCGCCGTCCGAACACCGAAAACCCTCACCACGTCCATATCCGACCCCCGCCAGTCGCGACCGATCGGGAGCATAGCGTGCACAGTGGATGCCAGATGCCATATCCGCACCTATCTGGTTACCAATACGCTCTTACACTGGATCTATTCGCTACTTTCAGTGATGCAGCCAGCCGGTTCGTGTCGTTGACGCTATGGCGGGCTCGACCTGGAGGTCTGGCAGGGGAGTCACCAGACGATCTGGAGGCCTTCGGGCGCGGCCGGGTGGTGGGGTTGGTGGGGAGA
>NZ_CEVIVC010000175.1:4538-9170 GCF_982290645.1 Protofrankia sp. CiP1_Cm_nod4 | reverse complement strand
TCCTTCGTCGAGAAGAGCGGTCACAGCCTGGCCGATGAGGATCGCGGTGCTTCGGTCTGTTCGACGTAGGTCATGCAGCTACTCCCGGACCTCGCTGACGATCTCCAGGCGATAGGTCACGACATGTCCCCTTCGGGGCAGAGGGTTCAGTACCTGAGTGTACTGCGGCCCGGCCATCGCGCGAGCCAGCCGTGTCACTCCGGCGCACGACTCAGGCGCCGCCTCACGCGCGACGCCCGCCGGCATCCTGCGTGCCGCGCGCGAACCACCACCCAGCCGCGACCCGAAGCGAGGCTGGCCAGGATCTGGGTCGGGGCCAGCAGCCAGTCCGCCAGGTCCATCCCGCCAGCGGGGTCGACGCCGAGCCGGCCTGCGAAGAACGCCCCGCGCGGTGGTCACCTCCACCTGGTGGTGGGGCCGGCCGTCGAGTCGATCGCTGTCGGGAAGGACAACCGGGAAACCGTCGAACCGCGCTGGCAGCCTCTCCAGGGCGACGTCGATCGGCGTGGTGTCAAGTCCTGGCGGGACGAACAGCTGCACGCGGGGGCCGAAATCGTGGTCCGTGGAAACCTCGCCATCGAAGCCGAGGACCTCGGAACCCTCACCGAGCAACGCGGCAGCATGAGGCACGCCCGCGATCAGCGGCCAGACCGCCCGCTCGTAGAATCGTCGAGAAAGATCACTGCCGGGCACGGCTCTGCGATCACTGTTCAGTCGAGGCAGAACTCGTTGCCCTCGGGGTCGGCCATCACGATGTGTCCGGCGTGCGGTGGAGTGGGCTCGTGGCGGTGTAGTCGGGTGGCACCGTGGCCGACGAGTCGCTCCGCCTCCTGCTCCAGCGCCGCCATCCGAGCCTCGCCCTCCAGTCCGGACGCGGCTCGTACGTCGAGGTGAACGCGGTTCTTGGCCCGTTTGCCCTCCGGGACCCGCTGGAAGAACAGCCGTGGACCGGAGCCGGCGGGGTCGACCATCGCCGCGGCATCGTCGTGGCGCTCGGGTGGAACGCCCATCGCAGTCAGAGCCTGCTCCCAGGACGCGAAACCGGCGGGCGGCTCCTGCGGACGGTAGCCGAGGACCTCGCCCCAGAAGGCCGCGAGCCCCGCCGGATCTGCGCAGTCAAAGGTGATCTGGATGTCGCGGGTCATGCGTCTCCCGTCAGTAACAGCGGCCCGGGTAAATATCCCTACCTGCCTACGGGTGGGAGGCCCACGGGTTGACGAGTGGGACCCCCATGGGCGCGAAGTCGGACTCGTTGCGGGTGACGAGCGTGAGGCTGTGGACCTGAGCCGTGGCGGCGATGAGCGCGTCGTGAGCTGGGCGCCGGTCGGGCACGTGGAGTCGTGCCGCCGAGTCGGCAACGGCCTGATCGATGTCGAGCAGTCGGCCCGTGTATGCCGGGAGCACATTGTGGTCCAGCCACGAGTCGAGGACCGCCGCCTGTCGGGCGTCGTGCCGTCGCTTGTTCTCGATGCCCGCGCGCAGTTCCAGCAGGGTGATGACGGAGAGGAAGGTGTCCGATGGCGACAGGGTGTCGGCCCAGGCGTTGAATCGGTCATCCCTGCGTTTCACGGGCTTGCGGAGCTCGGAGATGATGTTGGTGTCGAGCAGGAAGCTCACAGGTCGGCCTCGCGCAGCGAGTCCCGCGGCCGTACGGGCTCGAAGTCGATGTCCTCGTCCAGGACGAACGCGTCGCCCAGGCTACCCGCGGTGCCCGTGAGCCGTTGGTAGTCGGCGAACGACAGCAGGACGTGCGACGGCCGACCGTGATCCGTAATGATCACAGGACCGCTGGCGGCAGCCCGCTTGACCGCGCTCACGTCGCGGTTGAACTCTCGCGATGAGACCATGGTCACCGCGACCACCTCCCCGGTAGGTACGTACCTACACTACCCGTTGCGAGTGACTCGCTCAGCCGCACATCACAGGGATCGCCGCCTGCTGGGCAAAGTGGCCCCTCGGTCGCGCACAGCACGCTGCCAGCCTTCGCCCGCCTGTGCGATGACGACCGCTGATTACGAAGCACCGTCACGAGAGTGCCCGGTCGATCTCTACAGGCCGCTTCCGCTCTGACGCGTGTTCCCCCGCTCCACTCGCCCGGCACCGGCCGCCGGGTGTGCGGCGGAGTGGCCGGCTACCGGCCGCATCGGGTTCCGCTCTCGCCTTGGCTCCGCGGGAGACCGACGATCACAGCCGCCAGGTCGAACGCGAATACGCGCTCGGATCCGGCCGCATCGACCTTCATCTCCGCTGGCCCTACGCACCCCGCGGGGGACCGCGGCAGGTCCAGCGCGAGGGTTTTGAGATCAAGGCCTGGCGCACCGGCGGATCCAACCCGCTCAAGACCGGGCTCATACAGCTGGACCGCTACCTCAACCGACTCCAGTTGCCGATCGGCACTCTTGCGATCTTCGACCAGCGCACGAACGCGCCTCCCATCGACGAACGCACCGCGATCACCACCGTGACCAGCCCGGCCGGGCGCTGCATCACTCTCCTCAACGGCTGACCGACGCCCGCGCGCCTTGGGTCCGAACACGACGCGGGGGCCAAGTTGTTCGCGAGGCCGGACTCGAGCCAATGCCACGTGGGGTGCGCAGAAAAATAACACGTAGAGTCACAGATGTGCCGATCCGACGGGCCGGCGTGGCGCTCATCTACGGGCGGTCACACCTGGGGTGCCAGGACGAGGTGCGGCGAGGTGGCCGCGCGCCGCGTGCCCGGGGAGCCGAGGAGAGCGGTAAGGGTGCCGGTCTCGTCTGCGATCAGCTCGCTGCCGTTCGGGTTGCCGGGACTCCACTCGAACGGGGCGTCGAACAGCTTCGCGGCGAACTCCATGACGGCCGCAGGGCTGTCGCCGACGGTGGCGGACGTCGCGATGGCCTGCAGCGAGCGGGCGGAGTCCTCTCCCTGGAAGAAGACCTTCTGCTTGAGCCGGCGCAACAGCATGCCGACTTCCTCTGCTTTCGCCCCGTCGTAGACGTGCGCCTCGTCCAGCACGACGAAGCGCCAGTGCCCGCCGTGCGGCCCCTCGAACAGGTCCATGTCCGCGGGGCGCAGAAGCAGGTACTCCAACATCGCGTAGTTGGTCAGCAACAGGTGCGGCGGGCTGTCGCGCATCTCGGTTCGGGAGAGCAGCTCGTTCGGGAGCCTGGCCTCGCCCGGGTTCAGGGCCTCGAACAGGGAGGCGCCCTCGGCGGGCCGCTCTGGTGTCTCCCCGGTGTACCGGCCGAACGTGATCTCGGGTGTGCCCGCGAGCACCTGCCGCAGTCGGCGCACCTGGTCGTTGGCCAGGGCGTTCATCGGGTACAGCAGCAGCGCCCGGACCCCTGGACCCAGCGTCCCGGCGTCCCGCTGTCGGACGAGCTCGGAGAGGACCGGCAGCAGGAAGCTCTCCGTCTTGCCCGACCCGGTCCCGGTCGCGACGACGAGGTTGCGGCCCGCGGCGGCTTTGCGGATCGCCATTTCCTGGTGCGCGTACAGCGGCCGGTCCAGCGGCAGCGCGGGCCCGCCGAGCCGGGCGAACCCGCTGGGCAGGACACCGTCGACGATCAGCCGCCGCAGGCTGGCGCCCGCCGCGTACGGCGGTGTCGCCTCGAGCACCGGCCCCTTGGTCAGCAGCGGACTGGCGTCGATCGCGTCCCGCAGCGCCCGCGCGAGCTTCGGGTCGCGCACCGGCAGCAGCGACCGCAGGTAGCGGCGGTACGTCAGGCTGAGGTGCTCGGCGGTGGCAATCACGTCCATCACTGAAGGATCTCCCGTCGGGGTTTTCCGCTGTTCGGGGCCCTCGTGGGTGGCCCGCGCGAGGGGGCGGCGATGTCAGGCCTGTGTGACCGTCCACGGATCATCGGCCGGGCCGGCGCCGGTCACGGTGGCGAATGTCACGACGGTTCCCCCGCCGACGGTGATGGTGAGCTCGGTGTCGCCGTGGACGGCCGCCGTGTCCAGGATGCGGCGCAGCGGGTAGCGGCCGTCGCGCAGCGCCCCCAGGACCTGGACGGGTTCTCCGCCCGCCATGAGCGTGATCGCCGGTGGCGTGGCGGCGCCCGGCAGGTCGATGCGCAGCAGGCCCCCGCGCCACAGGTCGTCGTGGGTGAGGCGCAGCGGGCCCACGTGGTGCCACCCGGTCGCCTCGGCGCCGCTGCCCGGCTCGGGATCGATCCGCAGCCGCAGGTGCGGCGGGGTCACGGCCAGGCGCTGGACCACCGCGCCGGCGACGCAGGTGACCTCCCGCGTCACCGTCTCCTCCTGGTAGGCGGCCGCGGCCGGGGAGACCGTCATGCCCGGTGGGGCCGAGATCACCGCCTCTGCGGGCTGAAGCCCCCGGGCGCTGGTGAGCCGAGGGGCCGGGTATGAGGTGACGCCCAGGCCCTCCGCGAGCACCACGGTGCGGCGCAGCCCGGGGATCACAGAGATCACGAGCTCGCCGAGCAGTGGCCGCCGCATACCGCGCCACAGGACGTCCGGTCGCCACGTGTCACCGGTCGTCGTGACACTCGCGAGGGTGGCCCCGGAGTCCGTCCGCCGCGCCTCGACCCGGAAGGTGGCCTGACCGGGCGGGAGCAGGACCTCGGGGGGCGAGGCGAGGACAGGCCTGCCAGCGACGGTCGTGACGCCGGGGATCGGCGGACCCGT
>NZ_CEVIVC010000175.1:0-4491 GCF_982290645.1 Protofrankia sp. CiP1_Cm_nod4 | reverse complement strand
GGGCGATCCAACGAGCCCCCCGCAGGTCCACCTGGATGAGGCGCCAGCCACGCCAGGCCAGCGGGAGCGTGCTCGTCACGAGGATCCGGACCGGCGCGTCGGAGCGCAGTTCGGCGCCCGCCGAGCAGAGCACCCAGACGGCGTCGGCGGGCAGCGCCCCGTCCACGAGTGCCCCGTTCTCGTCGAAGGCCAGCAACGTGGCGCCCTCGGCGGTGATCTCCTCCGGCAGCCCCGCGCGGGCCTGTCCCGAGACGCCGTCCGTCAGGAGGACCCCGCCGCCGAACGGGTCAAGGCGCGCCTGGCCCGCCCCGTCGGAGAGGTCGCCCGCGGAACCGGCGTGGTCCTCCGGCGCGGTCACATGGGCGAGCACGGCCACCTCGACAGCGGGCGCGCCAGGCAGTCCCAGCACCCCGAGCGCCGCGAGGAACGCGTCACCCCACTCACGGGCGGACCGCGCACTTGACCGCAGCCCCGCGGCCCGGTGCCAGGCAGGCCAGAACGCCGTCGTGTCGGACCCGGACGCGGCGCGGGCGATCCCGACGACCACGCAGGCGGGCCACCTCTGCGCCACCCCGCCGGCCCTCAGAGCCCGGGACTGCGCTCCCAGCGCCGTAGCCACCGCCTGCGCGAGCCCAGGCTCTGCCTCAAGCCGCCCGGCGACAGCACCCGCCCGGAGCTCTCGTCGCCAGCCGAACTCGAGCAGGTCGAGCAGCCTGTCACCGGCGATGGTGCCGCTGATGGCTCTACCTTCACTGGGCAGGAGGGCCTCCGAGGAACGCTTGCGCCGTTTGTCCCGCGAGGACTGACACGAGACGGCGTCCTCGAAGGTCTCCAGCGCAGGGCGTGGGAACGCCGGATGGGTGAACTGCTGCTCGGCGCGCCGCGCGCCGGCCGTGACACCGGACCGGCGTCTCCTGGAGATACCTGCCCCACGACTTCCCGCCGCACACCACCGTCTACTTCTCCTACGCCGCCTGGCGCGACGAGGGCATTCTTGTCCGGCTCGGCTATGAGCTGACCGGCCTGGCCCGCGCCGCCGACGGCCGCGATCCCGAGCCGACCGCCTGCATCCTCGACACCCAGACCGTCACGACCTCCACCGACGTCCCCCGTGCCAGCCAGGGCACCGACGCCGCCAAGAAGATCGTCGGGAGCGGGGCGTGGTCACCGACACCCTCGGCCTGCTGCTCGCCGTGACCGTCACCGCCGCCCACCTGTCCGACAACACCCTGGGCACACGCCTGCTCGACCAGACGAAGGACACCTGGCAGACGATTTCCAAGACCTGGGTCGACACAGGATTCAAGAACACCGTGGTCGAGCACGGAGCCGCCCTCGGCATCGACGTCGAGGTCGTCTCCAGAAAAACCGGGACCCGCGGTTTCCACCTGGTGAAACGGCGGTGGGTCGTCGAGCGAACCCTGGGCTGGCTGATGTTCCACCGTCGCCTCGCCCGCGACTACGAGACCCTTCCCGCCAGCTCCGAAGCAATGATCCACATCGCTATGATCGACAATGCGGCCAAGCGCATCACGGGCGAGACCACACCCACTTACAGGCCGAGCCACGCCCGCGCGCAAAAGCCAAGCAGGGCGTCGCCAACCGAATCCGGGGCAATGAGATGAGGATCAGGTGCTGACGGCCGCAGCGTCGGCGCGAGCCAAGGTGGCGTCCAGGACGGCGTACTCGGCTTCTTCCACAGCGGCGATAGCGAAAGAGATCGCGCAGACGGCGTCGTCCTCCGCGTACTCCGCGCGCCGCTCGGCACGCTGGGCGTCGCGCTCGGCCTGCTTCTGTTGGACCTCAGCACGCACCTTGCTCACGTGGTCCTTCCAGCGCTCCTGGATCTCGCGCCACCGACTGGATGTCTCCTGGGTCACGTCCGCGGCCTTCTCACGAAGCTCGCTCGCGTGCTGCTCGGCGTTGGCGCGAGCCTGCTCGACTTTGGCCGCCAGCTCCTCGCGGGTCTCGGCTTCGGCAGCATCCGCAGCACTCTCGGCTGCCTTGGCACGCCTTGAGAGGTAGGCCAGTTGTTCGGACAAACGGGCCATAATTCTCACCCTTCCGCCGTCTTCCTGCATAATCACACGACAATCATGCTAGCGCGGATTCCTGGCTGACGCAGGTCCACCCCAACGACGGCGACCATCGCAACCTACATCCCCATTACAGTGATTTGCAACCATCTGTCGACGTCAACCGGCCCGAAGTACAGCGGAGATCCGCCACCCAACAGCGGGTGAATGCGCGGCACGCCGAACAGCCTCCATCCGCGCACTCCCGAGTAGACTTCCGGCATCATCTTCGTAGGTTCGTCTGGCGTCGCAGCGCCTCGCGGTTCGCCCGCTCGCGTGCCGCATGGCCGATGATTCCTGGGCGACGAGAGCTGGTACGTACTGTCGGCTCGCCTGGTCGACCTGGCCCGTGATGCCGGAGCCTGACTGTGCTCCCGATCGCCCTTGTCTCGCGCCTGGCGATTCAGGTGTTCGCCGGCATAGCCAGCCCAGCGCTCAAGGTGACTATGGTCCGGTACGGCCGGGTTTTCTCGCGTCCTGGTCACGCCGACTGGGGACACGACTGGGGTGTTCGACGGACTCATTCAGTGCCTCGCGGGTACGACGGTGCTCGATGCAAGGCCCCCTTCCGTAAGGAGCAGACCGTGAGCACTATCACCACCAGCGACGGAACCGAAATCTACTACAAGGACTGGGGCAAGGGCCCGGCAGTCACGTTCTCGCACGGCTGGCCGCTGAGCTCTGACGCGTGGGACGGCCAGATGCTGTTCCTCGCGCAGCACGGCTTCCGCGTGGTCGCGCACGACCGACGCGGTCACGGCCGGTCCAGCCAGGCTTCGTCGGGCAACGACATGAACGGCTACGCCGACGATCTGGCGGCCGTGATCAACGCGCTCGATCTTACCGACGTCACGCTGGTGGGCCACTCCACCGGCGGTGGAGAGGTCGCTCGCTACATCGGACGTCACGGAACGGCGCGGGTTGCCAAAGCAGTCCTGATCGCCGCGGTTCCGCCGATCATGCTGAAAACCGCCGCCAATCCTGAGGGCCTGCCGATCGAGGTTTTCGACGGCCTGCGGGCCGGTCTCGCCAAGGACCGCTCGCAGTTCTACAAGGATCTGGCAGTCCAGTTCTACGGCGCAAACCGGCCCGGTGCCGAGGTCTCGCAGGGCCTGCTCGACCAGTTCTGGACCTGGAGCATGCAGTCGGGCCTCATCAACGCCTACGAGAGTGTCAAGGCATTCTCCGAGACGGACTTCACCGAGGACCTCGAGAAGTTCGACGTCCCGACCTTGGTGCTGCACGGCGAGGACGACCAGATCGTTCCGGTGAGGGACTCGGCGGTGAAGTCGGCCCGGCTCATCAAGGGCGCAAGGGACATCTACTACCCGGGTGCGCCGCACGGCATCACGGCCACGCACCAGAATCAGGTCAACGCCGAACTGCTCGCCTTCATCCAGGGCTAGCCGCGATCGTCGCCCGAAGCATCGGCTTCTCCGACCCGCAAAGACACAAGAAGCGTGCTTCACCATCACGGCTCCGTCACCGGATGGCTTCCGGAGCCTAGAGCGGCAACTGAAGGGATTCACCATGAAGATCGTGGTTATCGGTGGAAGCGGCCTCATCGGGTCGAAGATCGTCAAAAAACTTCGTGACCACGGCCACGAAGCGGTGCCGGCATCACCAGACTCGGGCGTCAACACACTCACCGGCGAGGGCCTGGCCGAGGCGCTCGAGGAAGCCTCTGTGGTCGTCGACGTGTCGAACTCCCCATCCTTCGAGGATGCAGCAGTGTTGACGTTCTTCCAAACATCAACCGGCAATCTCCTCAACGCTGAAGCGGCCGCAGGCGTGGGCCATCACGTCGCGTTGTCGGTCGTTGGAACCGAACGCCTCCTCGAAAGCGGATACTTCCGCGCCAAGATCTCCCAAGAAAAGCTGATCGAGGGATCGTCGATCCCCTACTCGATCGTCCGCGCGACGCAGTTCTTCGAATTCGTCAATCGCCTCGCTGACTTTGCAACCGACGGCAACACAGTGCGACTCGCACCCGCCCTGATCCAACCCATGGCAGCTGACGATGTCGCGACCGCGGTTGGCAGGGTCTGCGTGGGATCGCCGGTGAACGGCATCGTTGAAGTGGCGGGGCCACAAAAGTTTCGTCTCGACGAACTCATCCGACTAGACCTCAGGGAACGCCACGATCCACGCGAAGTGATCACGGATCCACGCGCACGCTACTCCGGCGCAGAACTGAACGAGCGCACCCTCGTTCCCGGCGATGACGCCAGCCTCGCCGAGACCCGATTCGAAAACTGGCTCAGCCGCTCCACGGCCCAGCAGCAATCAACTCCGAGTGGAAAGGAACCTAGGCTAAGTGGTCTCGCCCGTAAGTCCTTCGGAGGTTGATCAGGCTGCCTGTGGGGCGGAGGATTCTTCTTATCGGTCGGGTGCGTGTCGATCGAGTCTGGCCAGT
>NZ_CEVIVC010000174.1:0-9161 GCF_982290645.1 Protofrankia sp. CiP1_Cm_nod4 | reverse complement strand
CGACTCCGCCCGCAAAACCCGCCACATCAAGCAGCTCGCGGATCATGCGGGCGTACGGCTGCAG
The DNA here is from genome assembly GCF_982290645.1 of Protofrankia sp. CiP1_Cm_nod4. Taxonomy (NCBI): domain Bacteria; kingdom Bacillati; phylum Actinomycetota; class Actinomycetes; order Frankiales; family Frankiaceae; genus Protofrankia; species Protofrankia sp. CiP1_Cm_nod4. Next base: position 9,097 of record NZ_CEVIVC010000174.1, on the reverse strand, counting down.
TACGAGTAGCTACCTGCCGGGCAACCGCTCTGGTTCGCTGGTCAGGACCCGCCGTAGATGCCGCCACGGCTCCGGCTGCAGCTGGCGTCGCCGACACCTCGGGCGAAGCCTGTGCCTCTCCAACCCGACCGGCTGCGATCTTCGTCCGTGCCTTGACGATCCGCGCCTCGGCCAGCGCCGCATACTCCGGGTTCAGCTCGATCCCCACCCACTCCCGGCCATGCCGCTCGGCCGCCACAGCCACCGTGCCGGCGCCCAGGAACGGATCGAGCACCACGCCTGGCCGGAAGCCGACTTGGCAGTCGCAACTCGGGCGCAGCTCGCCGAGCACGGCCAAGTGGCCGCGCCGGCGGGCCGGTTCCCGCGTCCACGGCTTCCCGCAGCCCACGCACACCCGCTCCGGGCAGCTGGCCAGCAGCGGCCGCTCGGCCAGCGCGATCGGGAAGGTCGCGAAGTGCGCCTCCCGGTAGCCGGCGGTGGCCAACCACCAGACATCGCCCGGGTTCTTGCCGAGCGGGTGGCCGGTGAGGCCGTTGACCTTGAGGCTGCCGAGCCCGGTGTTGCGGTTGGTCCGCCGGGTGCGGTTGACGGTTGCCACGGCCGAAGCCGGGGGATAGGCCCGGCCGGTGGCGCTGGCCTGCGGTGGTTGGGCGCTGCGGTGCGGCACCCGGATGGCATCAAGGTCAAAGAAGTACGACCGGGCCCGGGTGAAGCTGTAGACCACTTCGTAGCTGGCGCTCAGCCGGTCCCGGATGCTTGACGGCATCGGGTTGGTCTTGGCCCAGATGACCTTGTTGCGCAAGCGCCAGCCGTCGGCCAGCAGGCTGAGGGCCAGCCGTTCCGGGCCGAGCAGCAGGCTCTTGACCGGGGCGCCTTCCCGGGGATGGCGGGCGTAGCCGTCACCGAGGTTCAGCCACAGCACGCCGCTGGGCTTGAGCACCCGAGCGACTTCGGCTAGGACGGCGCGGAGGTCGGCCACCCAGCTGGCAACATCGGCTTCCAGGCCGATTTGCCCGGCAGTGCCATAGTCCCGCAGGCCGTAGTACGGCGGGCTGGTGATGACACAGTCCACGGAGGCCGGCGGCAGGTCGGCCAGACGGGTGCGGGCGTCGCCAAGGAGGATGGTGTTGCGCCAGGGATCAGCCTGGTGAGCGCCGCTCATGGGCGGCCTCCGCGGTGGCGGGCCGCTTGGTCGTGAAGATCCGGTTCGTCGGGTTCGTCGTTATTTTCGTTATCTTTTATTACTTTGAGTAGCCATTTAAGGTCGTTGAGGAGGTCAAGATTTTTGGAGTAGTGGTGGAGGAGGTCCACCCCCGTGACCTGCGCGAACAGGCCACGTAGATGCGCCGGCCCGGCCGGCCGCCGCGGATATCCCGCGTGCCCGGCCCGACGCCGCTCCGCCCGTCATCACCCGGTCTGGGTGATGACGGCCTCGGGGATCAATGGAACCGTGGTTAGCGCTGAGATTGATCATGGCGCAGGCCGTTTCATAGGTGGTCGCTCGTGAAACGCTCCGCCACTCGGTGGCCCACCTGCGGGTTTCTGCACCGGGCAGTTCGCAGGGGCCGGGCGAACCGGGAGCGGCACCCTTGCGCCCGACCCGAAAGGTGATCCATGACCACGCGCACGCCGACTGTCCCGTCCGCACAGGCACTCTACGCAGCTATGTCCGGCCTCGCCGGCCCGCTGAGCTCCGGCGAAGGCGCCGCGCCGGACTTCGCCGCCGCACCACGCGCGGCGGCCGGCGAGGAGAAGTCGGTGCTGATCCTCGGCGCGGGCATCGGCGGACTGACCGCCGCCTACGAACTGGGTAGGCTCGGCTACCGGTGCACGGTCCTGGAGCCGCAGTCCCGAACCGGCGGCCGCAGCCGCACCGTCCGCAACGGCGACAAGCTGTACGAACTCGACGGCGAGGGCGGCAGTCTGGAGCTGACCCACACCTGTGCCTTCGATCCGGGCCTGTACCTCAACCTCGGCCCCGGCCGCATTCCGTACCACCACCGCCGGGTGCTGAAGTACTGCACCGACCTCGGGGTGGCGCTGGAGCCGTACGTCATGGAGACCACGGCGAACGTCGTGCACCGCGCGGGCCACACCCCGCCCGGCCAGCCCTGGCGCAACCGGCGCGTCGCCAACGACACCCGCGGCCACCTCGCCGCGCTCCTGTCCGCCACCCTGACCGGGGACGACGAGTTCACCGGCCTGCTGCGGGACCTGCTGCGCAAGTTCGGCGACCTGGACGAGGAGGGTGAGTACCACGGCTCCACCCGCTCCGGCTACGCCGAGCCCCTCGACGTCCACGAGCACCCCACGCCCGCGCCCCCGCTGCCCCTGTCCGATCTGGTCACCTCGGAGTTCTGGAAGCACCGCTTCTACCAGCCCGTGGACTACATGTGGCAGGCCACGATGTTCCAGCCGGTCGGCGGCATGGACAAGATCGTCCACGCTCTCACCGAACGGATCACCACCGAGTATGGCGCGACGGTCCAGCTGAACGCCGAGGTCACCTCGGTCGACCTGACGGGCGACGGCGTCAGCATCACCTACTACTCGGGGGGCCAGGAGCTGACGGCGTCGGCCGACTACTGCGTCAGCAACATCCCGCTGCCGGTGCTGAAGCAGCTCACGCTGACCGGCTTCTCCACGGAGTTCCGCAACGCCGTGGAAGCGGTGGACTTCGCGCCGACATGCAAGGTCGGCTGGCAGGCCAACCGCCGGTTCTGGGAGGACGACCACAACCAGATCTACGGCGGCATCAACTTCACCGACCACCCCATCACCCAGTTCTGGTACCCGTCCAACGACTACTTCTCCAAGACGGGCACCCTCACCGGGGCCTACAACTTCGGTGAGAACGCCAAGGAGACGGGCAAGCTCGCGCCGGACGAGCGACTGCGCCTGGCCCGAGACGGCGCGGCTCAGCTGCACCGGGAGTTCCTGGAGAAGACCACCGTGCCCCAGGACCTGGGCGTCACCATCGCCTGGCACAAGGTGCCCCACCAGCTCGGCGGCTGGGCCGACTGGGACCCGGCCGACCCCGACCACCAGGTCGCCTACAAGCAGCTCCTCCAGCCCGAGGGTGACGGCCGCTTCTACGTCGTCGGTGACCAGGCATCCCCGCTGCCCGGCTGGCAGGAGGGAGCCATGATGTCGGCGCAGTACGTCGCCGCCCAAATCCTCGGTCTCCTCCCCCGCACCGCCCCCGAGACCGTTCAGGTCCCGGACGCCGTCTTCCTGACGCAAGGACTCTGACCACGGCATTCGCGCGGGGCCCGGTCCGTTGCCGTCCGGGCCCCGCGCGACCTGCTGACCGCCAGGTCCGCATGCCCAGGTAACCTGCCTTACTTGGCTTACGGTCGCCCAACGCCCTGACCTGGGAGAACAGGCCGTACCACCAGATAACGCTGGAACGGCCCGCGAGACTGGCAGGATCGCGTGTTCGGGTGGCCTGTATTCCCAAGATCGAGCCGTTGACCGTCACTGGTTGTGAGGGCTTGCGGGGTGTGGAGACCGCTCGCGTGCGGGCGGCCGGCGGGCGAGGCAGGACTGGCGATCGCCCGACGGGTCAGCTGCGGCCCCAGAAGGCATGCGGATCTGGGCCTGGGCGGAAGCCCGAAGCCTCAGCCATGCGCGCGGCGTCGCGGAAGCCTCGGGCGAGTGCGCCAGGGTCGTGGGCGTCGCTGGCGAAGGTGATGGCCTGGCCGCCCTCCTCGTGCCACCAGGCCAGCACCTGGCGGTGCAGCGGGACCCGCGTGTTGACTTCGAGGACCTTGTCGGCAGTTGCCAGGCAGCGCAGCACGTCGCGGTACTCGTCCTCGAAGTCGTCTGGGTCGTAGGGCCTCGCGTCCGCGGGCCAGGAGCGGACCGGGTAGTCGATGTGCGCGAGGACGTCGAACGCCGCGAACTGCTCGATCAGGCGCATGGTCTCGGACAGGTAGGCCCGCACGACCTTGTCCGGTTGCTGATCGATGTACTGGCGGGAGACCTCGGTGAAGCCGGAGCCGTCGGCGGCCGGCGCGGAGTGGATCGAGGCCAGTACCCGCTCGAAGGGACCCATGCCGAGCAGCGTCTCGGCGCGGGCGGTGTGCCAGTGAGGTTCGCTCAGCTCGATGCCCGACAGGATGCGCAGCTCAGGATGGCGTTCCCGGCACGACGCCAGGCATTCTCGGTAGCCGTCCAGGTCGAGCGGGGGCGGAGTCAGGACGCCTTCGGCGAGCAGAGGGCGCCACGCGTCTGGGACCTCCTCGTCTGGTTTGTGGGTCCAGGGAGTGAGGTCAGCATGTTCGGTGAACGCCACCGAGGGCAGCCCGAGTTCGAGCGCACGTAGACAGGTATCTTCCATCGACCCCGCGGGCGCGTCCCATGACCACTGGCTGTGCACATGATTGTCCGGCGGCAGCATGACTCTTCTCCTTCGACCGTTGCGGCGACGCGGCGAGCTATCTGGCGGTCGGCGTCTGTCTGCCGTGGTCACCTGGGGCGTAGTGGGTCCAGGTTCCGCCGGCGTCGGCGCGGTGCCACTGGGTGGTGGTCGGGTGGTAGCCGAGGGCCTGGGCGACGACCGGAGCCGGGGCCTGCAAAACGAGCTGGCGTAGCGCGGCGGTGCGGGCGGCCTGGTTCGGGATCCCGAGAGTGCGGATGTGGTCGAGCAGGCTGCCGGGGTGCATCGGCTGGCCGGCGCGGCGGCCGGGGAACAGCCAGCGGCTGTCCGGGTTTGTGGCGGTGTTCATGTTGCTCCGCTGGGCCGCGGCGGCCAGGAGGAGAGCGGCGAACGGTTCGGGCACCGGGACGGGCGGGTCGCCGAGCCGTAGCAGGACCTGGCCGTCGTCGGTGGTGATGTCGTCGACGGTGAGGCGCACGATCCGGCTGGCGGGCTGGGCGTAGAGCAGCATCAGGCAGGCCGCCGCGCGGGTCGACGACGTGCCGGTCTCGCTGGTGAGGACGGCTTTCACCAGGTCGAGGCGGTGGCGTTGGGTGAGTGGCTCGGCGCGGGCGATCCGGAGGCGGGGCAGGTCGCGGTGGGGTAGCTGGCCGCTGCTCATCGCCCAGGTCAGGAACGCCCGCAGGGAACGTTTCGCGTGGTCGAGGTGGGTGGCGTGCCAGCCGTCGACGTCGGCTTGGGCGAGGGTGGCCGGGGTCCGGCCGCGTTCGTCGAGCCAGGTCAGAAACAGGCGGGCCTGGGTGAACTGCTCTGCCGCCGTCTTGCGGCTGTGCGTGGTCAGCGGGCGCGCTGCCGCCCGGTGGCGGAGCCGGGGGAGCTGCGACCAGGTCGCGAACTGGCGCAGCAGCCGGGCATGGGGCTGGCCGTCGAGCTCGGTCAGTTGGCGGTGCAGCCAGGTCTCGTGGTGCAGCAGCTGCTTGTCGACGGTGGGCAGCGCGCCGCAGGCCATCAGCAGGTCGCGGAGGTAGGCGACGGTCCGCCAGTTCGGCAGCGGGTGCAGGGCCTCGTGCGTCAGCTCGATGCGCCCGGCGGCCAGGTCGGCGAGCAGTTCGCGGACCCGGGCATTGCGCAGCCAGGCCAGGCCGCTTTTCGGCCTGGGCATCGCGCGCACCGCGTCGAGCAGCGGCATCAGCGGTGGGCTGACGTTCCCTGTGCCGTCGTCGAGGGCGGTGGTGAGCTGGTCGGTGAGGGTGCAGCGTTCGCAAAGCCGGCCGCCGAGCAGCAGGCCCTCGAAGCCGCAGCGGGAGCAGAAGAAGTCGCGGGTGATGCCGGCGCAGTCCCGGCAGAGCGCTGTCCCGTCGCCCCGGCGGCCGGGCAGGAGACGTTCGGCAGCGCAGCCGGGGCAGCGGCCGTAGGTCCGGGCGGCCCGGTCGTAGCAGCTGCGGCAGATCGGCCCGTCCGACCAGTTCGCCGACAGAGACGCCCGCCGGGCGCAGCGTGCGCAGACGCGGATGTGCCAGCGTTCGTACTGCTCAGCGGTGTAGCGGCCGGTCCGGGCCGTCACTCGGGGCGCAGCCGGGCCCGCTTCGGCCGGATCTCACCGGCCAGGTCGACCGGCGCCGGGCCGTCGCCGACGGCCGCCCGTCGCGGCGCGGCGTTGACCGCGCGGGTCGCGATGAGCTCGGCCGGGGTGACCTCAAGGATGTCGCAGAGCGCGGCGAGCACCGGCAGCGAGAGCCGTTCCGGGGTTCCGATGACGATCCGGTGGACCTGCGAGGCCGACAGGGTGATGCCCCGTTCGGCGAGCAGCGGGACAAGGTCGGTGATGGTGAAAAGGCCGCGGGTGGCCATCACCTCGCGCAGCCGCCATTGGTAGCTGACCTGCCGCCTGACCGTCATCGCGCCTTCTCCGTCGGCGTCAGAGCCGCGGCCAAGGTCTGATCGAGCGCGCGGCGCAGAGTGCGCGTCCGGAAGTCCGAGGACACGCAGGTATAAATCGCGGTCGTCGAGGCGTGCTCGTGGCCGACCTGCTGCTGGACGAACAGCGGGTCGTAGCCGTCCTCGATCAGGTGGGTCACGTAGGAGCGGCGCAGCGCGTGGACGTCGAGGGCCTGGTCCAGGCCGAGGGCGTCGCGGTAGGTGGCGAACCGGGCGTTGATCTGCGTCAGCGCGACCCGCGGGGCCCGCTCGGACGGCCAGAGAGCCGGGCCGCCGTCCGGGGCGAGCAGCAGCCGGAAGTCGCTCACCCACTCGTCGAGGATCTCAGGGGTCCAGGTCCAGACGGTCAGCACGCTGCGCCGTTTCGGCGGCGAACCCTTCGAGGCCTTGCCGAACCGGACCTGGCAGACGCCGTAGTCGCTGAACTCGGGGCCGTGCGGGTTGCGGCCGAAGTCGGCGAGGTCGAGCATCCGCACCTCCCGGCGGCGCAGCCCGTAGGAGTAGGCGACCTTGAACAGCACCGCGTCACGGAACGCCGGCAGCCAGCCCTTGCGCCCGGCCGCGCGGATCCGGCTGACCTGCTCGTCTGCGTGATCGAAGAACGCCTGCAGCTCGTCGAGCGTGAACGCCCGCTTGCCCGGGTCGCTCTCGGCCTGCTGAGCGTGCACCGCGGTGTTCCACTCGTGGCAGACCTGCACCGGGTGCGAGCCGAACTCCTGCTCGCAGCGCTGCGCCCAGCCGTAGGCGGGATCGGTCGTGTAGGCGCAGAACAGCCGGACCGCCTCCTGGTAGTTCCGCAGCGTCGAGCGGCGCAGGTTCCTCACCGCCCGCAGATCGGTGCACCAGTCGTCGACCATCGCTGCCGTCCAGGCCCAGGGATACGCCTCCGCGTGCCGAGCGAACGCCCGTACCGCGCGGACCCGCCCCTCGACCGTGCCCGCCGCCAGATTGCGGGCCGTCTGCTGACTGGCCCAGCCCTCGATCATCGCCGCGAACACCTGCTCGTCCGCCCGCAGCAGCGGCACCCCAGCCACGAGGTACAACCCCGCTGCTCCCGCGACCGACTCCCGATCCGCCACCTACCGTAACCCCCAACCCATCCGCATCCGATGCAGAATCCTTGCATTTGATGCGAAACGGCCGATCAGGGGCCCGCGCGCAACCGTGCGGCGCGCCGTGAGACGATGATCCTCCGCGTTCCGGACCCATAAAAGCCCAGGCCACGGCCCCTCGGTGCAACCTCGTATGCAGGGTGACGCGTGTTCGCATCCGATGCGATTCGCGCTAGTTGGAGCATCGGAACGGAAAGTCCCGCTAAGCCGCTCGCGGGCGGTCCGCTAGACGAGTAAGTCCGAACGCTGGGCGGGCGGTGATCGTGAATAGAGAGAGGGCTTCCAAGATCGAGTTGTGACGCAAGACCTGGAAACCCTCCTGACCGCACTCTATGTGAAGATCGACGACCGGATCGGAGGGAGGCGACGAACAGGCCGGCCGCCCACGCTGAGCGACTCCGAACTCGTCTGCCTCGCGGTCGCCCAAGCCCTGCTCGGCCACCGCTCCGAAGCACGCTGGCTACGCCACGCCCGCAAACACCTGGCCGGGATGTTCCCGTACCTGCCGGGCCAGTCCGGCTACAACCGGCGGCTGAAGACGGCGTTACCGCTGGTCAAGGAGGTGATCAGGGTGCTCGCCGTCGACAGTGACTTCTGGTTCGACAACCACTGGATCACCGACGCCACCCCGGTGCCGTGCGGGATGTCCCGGCCGACCGTGAAACGCTCGGAGCTGGCCGGCTGGGCCGGCTACGGCTACTGCGCGTCGCACTCCCGGTTCTACTGGGGGCTCAAGCTCTACCTGGTCTGCACCCCGACGGGCATGCCGATCCTGTGGGCGCTGGCCAACCCGAAGACCGGGGAACGGTGCTCATGGACATGGTGACGTTCGAACGGTACGAGCGATTCGGTACCTCACTCGATCGCCGCAGCACACCGCTCGGCCCCGGCAGACGCCGCGACGTACCGTACCTGACCGCCGACGAACGCGCCATGTACGGTGCCCTTACCGACCCCACCTGGGTACGGCATCGACGCCTCGAACAGGAGCGCATCCCGCTCGCGGATGCACTCGCGGCACTGCGACTACTTCAGTCACGCGACTCTCTCGTGTAGCTGCAAGCCCGTCACAGCTTTATCCACCCTGGCGGCCACGGCGTGGGCGAAGCACAGCGCGGCGGGCCTGCCGCGGTAGCCGCCGTGGCGGGCGCGGAGCAGGGCACGACGCATCGTCTTCTCGCTCGCCGGTGCGGCGCCGAGGTCCGTCAGGACCCTGCCGGTGTCCAGAATCGAGGTCGGCTCCACCAGCTTGGCGATCACCAGGTTCCGGAACACCTCGTCCTGGAGAGCGTCGAACCCCAACGAGGTGAACATCCCGGTCAGCCCGTCGAGGAGAAGCGCGGCGCGTTCGATGGGCACGTTGCCTCCGGGTCTGGGCCGCATGGCGTTGGTCGTAGTCGTACGAGGTCCCGCCTGCGGGTCGCCGTGCGAGCGGGTCGGTGCGGTCTTGGCCAGGCCGTCGACCGGAGTGACGCGGCTGGCTCGCGCGATGGCCGGGCCGCAGTACACTCAGGTACTGAACCCTCTGCCCCGAAGGGGACATGTCGTGACCTATCGCCTGGAGATCGTCAGCGAGGTCCGGGAGTGGCTGCATGACCTACGTCGAACAGACCGAAGCACCGCGATCCTCGTCGGACAGGCTGTGACCGCTCTTCTCGACGAAGGC
>NZ_CEVIVC010000173.1:0-9286 GCF_982290645.1 Protofrankia sp. CiP1_Cm_nod4 | reverse complement strand
CCTGGTGGGACGCAGATGACCCGACGCGGTTGCCCACTCCCCTGGCCGCCGTTGGCAGTGATGGCGTCGAGGTCGGCCGCGTGCCTGACAGCGGAGGGCCGGCTCCGGGCGGTCGTGGGTGTCGTCTCGGCGGGCGCGCGGGACCGCGTCGTGGATCGTGATGTCGAGGCCGTCGCGGTCGGTGGCCGACCGGGGCCGGGCTTCGGCCACCTCGATGGTCCAGCCGTCCTGAGCGATCATCCAGAGGATATGGACTACCGGGTCATCGTCCGCCATGGTGATCCCGCCGCCCGCGCCCGTCACGAGGAACTCGGCTTCTTCGAAGGCTGAGGCTCGGTCACCAGGCAACTCGCCGGGGTCGCCGAAAGCCGGAGGCGCGATGAAGATCACCCTTACCGGGTTCTGACCCTCGACGGGGTCAGCCAGGGCCCGGCTCGCCGACCGAAGAGAGGGCTTTTCCCGCTAGGACGGCGGCCGGCGTGAGCCGTTCTCACCGGTCTCGCTGAACGCCCGGGAGCGCTCGGCCGCATCCGGACTGCCCCCGAACAGGCGGGCGTCGGGGTGAGCTTCCTCGGGATGCGCGGGGAGGTCCATCCCCGTACTGGTGGTGGCCGGATCGGCGGCCGCGACCCTGGCAGTGGTCGGGTCGGATTCGCGCCGCTGCGCCGGCCCGTACACCCCCTTCCCGTGGCCGTCATGCTCGCCGTCCCACGCCGGGCCGCTCCGCTCGTGTTCGAGCCGTGTCCTTGGCAGCGCCGCCGGGTGCCGCTGTCGCAGCCATCGCACGAGCAACTCCCGGACGTGGCAGCGCAGGTCGAAGACGGTCGGTCCGTCGCTACCGCTGACCAGCACCCGGACCCGCACGCATCCGCCGACCGCGTCGGTCACCTGGAGCACCGAGACCCGGCCGTCCCACAGGGCGGTGGCGTCCAGGATCCGGTGCATCTCCGCCCGCATCTCCTCCACCGGCACCGACCAGTCCAGGTCCAGCTCGACCACGCCGAGCACGGCCGCCTCCCGACGCGTCCAGTTCTGGAACGGCACGGTGGTGAAGTATGTCGATGGCAGGATCATGCGTCGGTCGTCCCAGATGTGGACTACCACGTAGGTCAGTGTGATCTCCTCGATGCGTCCCCATTCCTTCTCCACGACGACCACGTCGTCCACCCGTATGGCGTCGGTGAAGGCGAGCTGCAGCCCGGCGAACACGTTTGCCAGCGAGGTCTGTGCGGCCAGCCCGGCGAAGATGCCGACGATTCCGGCGGACGCGACGATGCTGGCACCGGCAATGCGCACGCTGGGGAACGTCATCAGCATCGAGGCCACGGCGATGACGGTGATGACGACCACCGTGATGCGACGCAGCAGGATCACCTGTGTACGCACCCGGCGGGCGTGCCGGTTGTCGGCGACGTCCATCCGGTAGCGAGCCAGGGCAAGATCCTCGAGGAGGAAGGTGAGCACCGCCACCAGCCAGGAGACGCCGCCGATGAAGGCCAGGCCGAGCAGCCGGACGATGGCCCCGGTCCAGTTCTGTTCGGGCATGGCGTTCAGCGCGACAAGCAGAGCGAGGATGACGAGGGTGAGGTGGGCCGGGCGTCGGCCGCGCTGGGCCAGGTCGGCGGCGGCTGCCGAACGGCGCCCGGCCCGACGGGCTGTCCGGTCGACGACCAGCGCAACCGTGTAGCCGAGCACGGCGGCCATGGCCAGCACGATCAGCACGGCGGGTGTCGAATCAGCCTCGGGCAGGGACATCTCGGCTGCGTGGCGAATGACCACACCGGACTCCTCGGATCAGTCTGGTAGCGGTAGCCCGGGCGGCGCCTTGCCCCGAGCGACGCGCCTGTGTCCAGGGATGCCTTCCCGCAGTGGGGCGTTATAACGTGAGAGGTCCGTCACATTCGGAAGTATCATGAATTCCTTCTCGAGCGAAGTTGATCTGGCTCCGCGCTCTCGATCCCGAGCGCGGCAGGAGGGTCCGTCGGGCGCTGTCGCATTCGCCGATTATCGGTGATCTTGATGGCCGGTAACCGGCGGCTTCGGACGCCTCAGAACGACTTTGAAGGACGCCTCCACCGGAAGATTTACGGCCGAGATTCGACGGTGGCTTTCGGGCCGAGTTTCTCCAGCTATGCGACGAGCCGTTTCCGCTGCACGCCGGCGCCGGGACACCGGAGCGCGACGTCGGCGGGAGACATGGAGGAATGAAGGAATGAAGGAATGAAGGAGAGTCCACGATGGCACGGGTTGAGCGGAGAGCGGTCGGTGCCGGTCCGGTAGCACAGTTCCGGTGCCGCAGGCCACGGTGTTCGCCCCATCGGCCCTGCTCACGGTGACGATCGAGGAGCGGCGGAGGAGGCGAGCGACCTTCATCTCCCTGCTGGGACAGGGACATCGATCGCCCGCATGCCAGCCGCTCTGGCCGTTGACGTACGCCTCGGCACTCCGGCCGGCGGGGAGTTGGGCGCCGTGCACGCGCGTCCCGGCGTTGCGCCCGGTTAAGGCGGAGCCGGACGGGTACTTGGCCATGAGCGCACAGCGGCGGCGGTGCCTGTGGCCCTGTGGCCCTGTGGCCCGTTCCGCCCGGGCCGGCCCGCCTCCGGTCGACCTACGGCAGGAGCGACATGGCTTTCTACGACCCGGTGGAGTCGAGTTTCTATTCGTGGTGCGTCGAGCGCCTGTTGTCCTGCGCACAGCTGAGTCCCTACACCGCCGCCGGTGTGGCGGAGCTGGGGGCGGGTACCGGGATCCCGCTGCTGGAGGCCGTCGGCCGATCGGAGACGTTGGCACAGGTCCGTGGATTTGAGCGCGACCCCGACGCGTTCCGGTCAGCCCGCCGGCTGACGGAGCTGAAGGGGCCGGTGAACTACACCGTCCAGTTCGGAGACTTCTTCCGCTACGCCAGCGGGGCAACGGAGCGCTGCGTGGTCGCCAACCCCCCGTACCTGCCGGGGCAGCCGCGGCGGCCGGGTGCTCCCGACCTGTACGGCGGGGCGCGAGGAGCCGAAGTGACCTGCCGGATTCTGGGCTGCTCCTTCGACCTGGTGATGGTGATGGTCGCCTCGATCTCCGATCCGCTCGGCGTCCTGGCGGAGGCGACCCGCTGTGGGTACCGGGTGGTGGACTGGGTGACGCGCCCGATCAGGTTCGGCTCCTACTGCCGCGACCCCGAGGTGTGGCGGCGCATCCAGTCCCTTGCCGCCGCCGGGCAGGCATTCTTCCACCAGGAGGGCTACCTGCTCGCCGGTGTCACCTGGATCCGTGACCACAGCCGTGCGTACCCGCCCGGGAGGGACTCGGTGGTTCTGGCCCAGGTGCTGAGCGCGGGCGCCGCGGCGGTGCCGGCATGACCGCCTCCCGCCCCCGGCCCGTGACCACGGCCTTCCGCGGGCCGAACGATGCCGGCTACGGCGACGTTCTCAGCCCGGCCGAGCTCGGGCCGAGCCCCCTGCCGCGCCCGCGGGGCACCCTCAGCGCCGTTCTGACCACCGCTCTGGCCGGGCCGGTCCATGCCGTGGACAGGGTGCCCGCGGCCGACGATGACGCCCTGTTCGGTGAGGACGCCGCCCTCACCCTGTACTGCCTGTACGAGCTGCACTACCGCGGGTTTGCCGATGTGGCGGACGGCTGGGAGTGGGAGCCGTCGCTGCTGGGGCTTCGCCGGCTCCTGGAACGCGATCTCCTGGCCCGGCTGCGGGATGACGTGGACCTCGCCGCCCCCGGCACCGAGCCGGGCGACCTCCTCGCGGACGGGATCGCGGGCGCGCTGCGCCGCGTCATCGACGCTCCCGGCGGCCCGTCGCTGTCGGGGTATCTCGCCGAACGCGGTTCGCTGGGCCAGTTCCGTGAGTTCGCCGTCCACCGCTCCCTGCTCCAGCTCAAGGAAGCAGATCCGCACTCGTGGGCGATTCCCCGGCTGGCCGGCGCGGCGAAGGCCGCGCTGGTCGAGATCCAGACCGACGAGTACGGTCACGGCGCCCAACGGGACATGCACCAGACCCTCTTCGGCCTCACCCTGCGCGCCCTGGGGCTGGACCCGGCGTACGGGGCCTACCTTGACCGTGTCCCGGCCACCACGCTCGCCACCGTCAACGTGCCGTCCTTCTTCGGCCTGCACCGCGAGCACCGGGCCGCGCTCGTCGGTCATCTCGCCGTGTTCGAGATGACCTCGGTCGGGCCGATGAGTGCCTACAGCGCCGCCCTGCGCCGCCACGGCCTGCCCCCGGCCGCCCGTCTGTTCTTCGACACGCACGTCGTGGCGGACGCCCACCACCAGACGGTCGCCGCCGACGCCCTCGCCACCGGCCTCGTGCGGGCCGAGCCCGGCCTCGCTGCCGGCCTGCTCTTCGGCGCGCGGGCGGCGATGGCCGTCGAGGCCCGCGCCGCCGAGGCAATCATGACTGCCTGGGAGAGAGGGGAATCGTCCCTGATCTGATCCGCGGCGATGAACAGCGGTTGCTCGGCAGGTTCGTCTGGGGTCGTCTTCTTGGTCGTCTTCTTCTTGGTCGTCTTCTTCTTGTGCCGTCCCGCGGCCGGATGTGTTCCGGATGTGTTTTGGTCCCGGCGGCCAAGGGAGAGCGGTGGGGACGGGTGGTGCCCGCGCGGGCGCGCCCGACGGCCGCCGCCAGCCCGTCGGCGCCGGGGCTGGCCGCACCCGGCTGGTCATCCTGAGTCCGCGGCGGGTGCCGACTGAGTCCGCGGCCGGGTGCCGAACTTCGTCCAGCCCAGGGAGCTCGACCTGACATCCTTTGATGGCCGCCTCGTCGACGACCGCGGCGTGGTGACTCTGAGCCTGGCGGGACACACGGCCACCGACTCCGAAACCGCCGAGTTCGCCTCGGCCTTCACCACGGCGGTGGCGGCCCACCGTCATTTCGACCGCCACGCCGAGCTCGTCCCAGCCTGAGACCCGTTCCGTCGCTGCCGGAGCATGCCGCCGCTGCCGAGGCTCATGGTGCCGAGCCCGTGCTGTCGGTGCCCGCGATACCCGGGCCTCGGCCGCGCCCTCACGGCCCGGCTCATCCATGTCACCCGGGCGAGCCCACAACGGCCTGAACGACCTACCGGTCCCCGGACCACGACGTGAGGAGGGCCTTCAGAGCCGGACCGGTTGGTGACCACGCCCGGGCCGGGCACGAGGGCGTCCAGCACGTACCCGAAGACGGCCCGGTCGGGGATGCGACGGCGGTGGCAGCCCGGCCGGTGGGCGGGGCCGGACTCGAGCGGCGGTCCGCTGGTGTGCCGGGTCAGCAGGGCCTCGAACCAGCTCCAGATCGGGCCGGGCAAGGATGATGGGACGGCAGGCATGAGATCCTCCAGCGCTCACGGAATGTGACGATCCGACGGTCACCGGGTTCCGTGCCTGCTCACATGCCGATCTCCTGGACCCGCGCCTATTGCCGGTCACTCCTACTCGTCCAGGCGTTTCCCGTGGTAGCCGGCGGGTCATCCCTCGAGAACGAGTCCGGCGGGTGGGGAATTTGACGTCTCCTGTTTGCTGAGCCGTCGCTGCCGGTGCACTGACGATGATGCGGAACGTCACTAATCTGGCTTCGCTCCCCAGCCAGGCACTGCTTTCCCCCTGACCCATTCTGGAGGTCCGCCCGTGTCCCCTGCCGTTGCTGTCCGGCGTCCACGCTGGCTACTGAGCATGCTCGGTGCCGCCGTCGTGCTGGCCGTCGCGTCGATTGGTGTGTGGAGCGCGGAGCCCGCGCACGCCGCGGCGCTCCCCACACCCGACCACGTCGTCGTCGTGGTGCTTGAGAACCACGCCTACTCCCAGGTGATCGGCAGCTCCAGCGCTCCCTACATCAACTCACTGAAGACCGGCGGCGCGAACCTCACCGCGTCGTACGCCATCACCCACCCCAGCCAGCCCAACTACATGGCGCTCTTCTCCGGGGGAACCCAGGGCATCACCAGCGACAGCTGCTACACGCCCGGGTTCAGCAGCGCCGCCAACCTCGGCTCCGAGCTGATCGCGGCCGGTCTCGCCTGGGGCAGCTACAACGAGGGCCTGCCCTCCCAGGGCTCGACGATCTGCACCAACAGCAGCACGAAGTACGCGCGGAAGCACAACCCCTGGTTCGGGTTCAGCAACGTGCCGACGAACACCGCCTACACGTTCGCCCAGTTCCCGACCAGCTACTCGACCCTGCCGAAGATATCGTTCGTCGTCCCGAACCTGTGCAACGACATGCACGACTGCTCCGTGAGCACCGGTGACACCTGGCTGCAGAACAAGCTCGGCGCCTATGCCACCTGGGCCACGACCCACAACAGCCTGCTCATCGTGACCTTCGACGAGGACAACAGCCTCAACGGCAACCACATCCCCACGGTGCTCTACGGGCAGCACGTCACCGCGGGCAGCTCCTCGTCGACGACCTACAACCACTACAACCTGCTGCGCACCCTGGAGGACCTGGCCGGTCTGACGACACACGCGGGTAACGCCGCCAGTGCGTCGGACATCACCGGCATCTGGAGCTAGCGTCCGTGTACCTCGCGGACGCGTACACCGTCCCCACGTCTGCTGGCCCGGGTACCGACCCGGGCCAGCAGGCCGCGGCGCCCACCCCTCGCGTCACACCGCGGGCCGTCGCGCGGGCGCTGCCGCGCACGGTCCTCGTGCTGGGAACGGTGAGCCTGCTCACCGACGTCTCGGCCGAGATGGTCACCGCTGTCCTACCGCTCTACCTGGTGGCGGAGCTGGGCCTCTCACCGCTGGGTTTCGGCCTGCTGGACGGCATCTACAACGGCTTCAGCACGCTGGTCCGCCTTGTCGGCGGCCATCTCGCCGACCGCGGCGGACGGCACAAGGCTGTCGCCGCGGTCGGCTACGGGCTGTCCGCGCTGTGCAAGCCCGCGCTGCTCCTCGCGCACGGGGTGGCGTCGATCGGTGTGGTGCTCGCGGCCGACCGGACCGGCAAGGGGCTGCGGACCGCTCCGCGCGACGCGATGATCTCCCTGGCGTCGTCGGCCGAAGCCCAGGGCCGCTCGTTCGGCATACACCGGGCGATGGACACCGCGGGCGCGCTGCTGGGCCCGATCATCGCCTTTTTCGTGATGCGGGCCGCGGTTGACGGATTCGACGCCCTGTTCATGGTGAGCTTCTGTATCGCCATGACGGGCCTGGCGGTCCTGCTGTTGTTCGCCCCGGGCCGCGGCCACGCGACGGCCCAGGACGCGACGGCCCAGGACGCGCGGGAGGAGGCGGCCGTCTCCGCGCGCGCGGCGTTCGGCCTGCTGCGTCGCCCCGATCTGCGCTGGTTGGCGCTGTGCGCGTTGCTGCTCGGCCTGGCCACCGTCAGCGACTCCTTCCTCTATCTGATGCTGCAGCGCGACCTGGCCATGCCGCGGGAGTGGTTCCCGCTGTTGCCGGTCGCCACGGCCGGGACGTTCCTGCTGCTGGCGGTGCCGTTCGGACAGGCCGCCGACCGGTTCGGTCGCTGGCGGGTCTTTCTCGCCGGGCACGTCGGCCTGCTGGTGGCGTACGGGCTGCTGCTCGTGCCGGTGGGCGACGCGGCGCTGCTGGCCGTCGTCCTCGTCCTGCACGGCGCCTTCTACGCCGCGACGGACGGGGTGCTGATGGCCGCCGCCGCGGTCTCGGTGCCTGCGCGGCTGCGCTCCAGCGGCCTGGCCCTGGTGCAGACCGCGCAGGGAAGCGCCCGGTTCGCCTGCTCGCTGCTCTTCGGGGCCGCCTGGTCGGCCTGGGGGGACCGCGCGGCGTTGGCTTCCGCGACGGTCGCGCTGGCGACCTGCGTCACGTTGGGCGCGGTTGCGCGGCCCCTGCGGGCACTGGGGACGGCGGCATCGCGGGGAGCCGCGACATGACGGACCGCGCCCGGCTGGTCGTACTGTTCCTGACCGTCGTCCTGCTCGGCGGTGTCTCCGTCGGCTGGGTGCGGTACGCCTCCGAGCGCGGTGCGCTCAGGGACCGCCAACAGCAGGACGGCCCGTCGGTGGCCGCCGGCCGGGTCACGCTGGCCGGGACCGGCGCCGGCCCTGGCGCCGGCACCGGCACCGGCACCGGCTCGACCGGGCAACAACGGCTGGTCTTCCGCAACATGCTCTGGGGCCCGCAACGGGACGAGCTGGTGTCGGTGGCCGCGTCGGCGCCGGCCGGCCCGCGCACCGCGTCGGATGTCCACTGCCTGCGCTTCTACGCCGCCGCCGGTACCGGCATCTGCCTGCAGCGGCTGCCGGGCACGCTCGAGGAGAGATACCGGGCGGTGGTGCTGGACGCGGAGCTGCGTGAACAGCGGCATTTCCCGCTGGGCGGCATCCCCACCCGGGCGCGGGTCTCGCCCAGCGGCCGGATGGTGGCGTGGACGGTGTTCGTCAGCGGTGACTCCTACGCGGGTACCCAGTTCTCCACCCGCACCTCGATCCTCGACACCCGCACCTGGACGCTTCAGCAGTCGCTGGAGGACTACCAGGTGATCATGGATGATAAGGCGTACCGCGGCGCTGACGTCAACTTCTGGGGCGTCACGTTCGCCGACGACGGCCACTTCTACGCCACCCTGGCCACCCGCGGGAAGACCTACCTGGTGCGCGGGGACGTCCGGGCCAGGACCGTGACCACCCTGCGCGAGAACGTCGAGTGCCCGTCGCTGTCGCCCGACGGCACCCGGCTGGCGTTCAAGAAACGGGTGCCGGAAGCCTCCGCGGACGCGCCGTGGCGGGAGTACGTCCTCGACCTGCGCGACATGCGGGAGACACCGCTCGGCGAACACCGAAGTGTTGACGACCAGGCCGTCTGGCTCGACAACAGCACCCTCGTCTACGCTCTCGCCGGTGACTACGGCTCGGATCTGTGGACCATCCCGGCCGACGGCACAGGTAGCCCCACCCGGCTGACGACCGCGGCGCTCGCACCCGCCGTGATCGGCTGACCGCCCGCGCGCCACGGGCGTCCTCCTGCGACCCGGGTCAGACGGGCTTGGCGGTGGTGTAGCGGGCGGCGACGTCCAGAATCGACGCCGGACGGCCGCGGCGGATGCCCGACGAACAGCGCCTGGCACCGAGAGTGACCGTCAATGCTGGTCAGTTCAGGAGGCCCGGCATTGTACGAACCGGCCTCTCATGCGTGCTGACCTGCGGCGATGGAGTCCCTTACATCATCCCAACCCCATAGGTAAAACCTATTTGACCAGGCCAGAGGCTAAATACGCAGCGTGGTGGACCATGTGTACCAGCATACGAACCGATTGATCTTGGTTCCGGGCCCTGAAATCGCCGTCCGGCCGGTCGCCACCCGGGCGCTGACCAGGGACGATTC
>NZ_CEVIVC010000172.1:0-9360 GCF_982290645.1 Protofrankia sp. CiP1_Cm_nod4 | reverse complement strand
GGCTCCGAGTACATCGTTGACAAGCCCGTCTCCGACGTACCAGGAATGTTGGAGTGGGACGCCTAGCCGCTCGGCAGCGCAATCAAATATCCTCGCGTCGGGTTTCTCCACCCCAAGCATTTGGGAATCGACCAACACGTCGAAATAGCGAGCAAGGTCAAAGGCGCCGAGCTCTTGTTCCAATCGGCCATCGGCGTTGGCCACCGCGGCCAGGCACACACCCCGTTCCTTCAGCTCAGCGAGCGTCGCGTGAGCGCCCGGGTCAAGGACCGAGTATAGTTCGGGATGGCGAAGTGCGCGAGCAAAGGCCGCTTCCGCGCGGCTTGAAACGACGTTGAGGAGGAAGCCAAGGTGCCGGGCGACCCGGCCGTCCCCATCCGCCCCTCGCGGGTAGTCGAGGTGGCGGGCCTCCGCGGCCAGGACGAGTGCGGCGACGGCGTCGCTGGGGTCAACCTGCACACCTTCCTCCGCAAAGCACCCGGAAAGCACGTCCCCATTGACATGAATAAGTGTCATTCCAACATCGAAAAGTATTGATTTTGGCATTTTAGAATCCACTGGATAAGAATCCATCTTACGTCTGGAACTATGGTTTGATCGGTACATGACAACTACTGGATTCCGCTCCACAGAACTGCTCGACCTCGGGACACTTGCCGAGCGCATCCGCCAAGAAGTCGATCTTCCGCTGATTGGCGTAGACGGCCCTGGCGCGGCGGGAAAGAGCACCTTCGCCGTGGCGCTCGCCCGGGCTCTCGGCGCGGTGGTCGTCCAGGGAGACGACTTCTACCTGCCATCGACGATCCGACCATCCGGCGACTTCGTCCCGGGGGCGCAGTTCGACCTCGACCGGCTGCGCGACCAGGTCCTCTCTCCGGTCGTCGGGAGGTCGCAGGCCAAGTACCAACGGTACGACTGGGACCACGACCGTCTCGGCGACTGGGTGGATGTGCCCGCCGCAGTCCCGGTGATCATTGAGGGGATCTACAGCACCGAGGCCCGCTTTCGGTCCTTCTACACTCATCGAATCTTCTGCACCGCCGACCGCGGGCTGCGCCTCGCCCGCGGACTGGAGCGCGACGGCGAAGCCGCCCGCTCCCAGTGGGTCGAGGAGTGGATGCCCGCCGAGGACCGCTACTTCGCCGAACAGCACCCCAGCGACGCGGCCCATCTGGTCCTCGACGGTTCCGGCACCGGCGAGCAGCCCCGTTACACGATCATTGGCGGCCACTTCACCTCCTGACGAAGATTGCTGAATGGGGTCCGTGGTCCGCCGCAGCGGAGAAACCGTACTCTGCGAGGCGGGCCACGATCCGCTCCCTGCTCACGTACTTCGCATGGATGTCCAGCGCCAGCACCCGCACGCGGCGCAGCCAGTCCGGACGCCCATCGAGCAAGATCTGCTCTTCGGCCCCCTCGACGTCCACCTTCAGCAGGTCGGCGCTCTCCCAACCGGCGGCGTCCAGCAGCTGGTCTACGGTGACCGCCCGCACCGCCAGCGGAGGTAGCGCGAGGTCGCGCTCCGGCCGGTGCCGGAATGCTGTGCGTGCCTCGGCCACCGATTGGGTCGTCGAGCTTGACGCCCACCAGCCACTCGGGAACAACCGCACCTCCCCCGGCTGTCCCGCCACTGCAGCCTGCTCGACCACCCAATCGAACCCGTTGGCCGCCGCGTTCACGCGAAGTTCCTCCGCGTTCTCTGGGACCGGCTCGACGCACACCACCCGGGCGTTGGGGAAGCGCAGGCTGAAATACAAGGGCGAGGCGCCCATGTTGCTCCCCAGATCGAGCACGGTACGGACCTCTCCCCCGGCCTCCTCATACGGGAACTCATAGATTCCGTACACGAAGACCTCCCGGAGCACGAACAGATCGCTCAGCCCGGCCCGCAAATGGCATCGTGCGGTCCGTCTGCCGACCGCGACGCGCACCCAGCGGTGTGCCCGACCATCCCCCGGACGGCCCGCGACTAGCCGCACGTGAAACTCGAGAACCGGCCAGATCAGCCCCTGTCGCCATGCAAGCCCGATGTCACGGACGAACTCGCGCCCCTGCCGTGCCAGCAGTCTGAGCGGCCCGGTCTGCGCGCTATCCTCGTCACGACGCAGGTATCTCACAGCATTGGTCCGGCGGTGAGCCAGCCTCGGGTGTCGTCCTTTCCCTGCCGACAGGCGTCGTAATAGCGCTCCTGCAGCTCCCGGGTCAGCGGTCCGGGCTTGCGCCCTCCAACGTCGAGTCCGTCTATGCCGGTGACCGGCGTAATCTCGCACAGGGTTCCGGCGAGGAACACTTCGTCGGCGAGGTAGAGTTCAGTGCGTTCAACGTCCCGCTCCTCGACTTCGGTACCAG
The DNA here is from genome assembly GCF_982290645.1 of Protofrankia sp. CiP1_Cm_nod4. Lineage (NCBI taxonomy): Bacteria > Bacillati > Actinomycetota > Actinomycetes > Frankiales > Frankiaceae > Protofrankia > Protofrankia sp. CiP1_Cm_nod4. Next base: position 7,011 of record NZ_CEVIVC010000172.1, on the reverse strand, counting down.
TTTCGGCGAGCAGTTCGATTGCGCTGCGCCGGGTGATGCTCTCAAGGATCCCGGAGGTCAGCCGCGGTGTCGCGACCCGTCCGCCACGCATGACGAACACCGAGGCGCCACCGGTCTCGGCCACCCTGCCCTCAGGGTTCAGCAGGATGGCCTCCCCGTACCCGTGTGTCGTCGCCTCGAGCCGGGCGAGTCGCAGGTTGTAGTAGTTGGCGGCGGCCTTCACCCGGGGTGGGGCGGTGGAGTCGTCCGACCGCCGCCACGACGAGACCTGGCAGGTGAGTCCCTGCTCAATGGAGTCCGCGCGCGCCGACTCGAAGACTGGCAGGAAAAAACCGCAGTCCTCGGCAGAACCTCCGACGGTGTACTTGCCCTGCTCAAGGTAGACGGTCGGGCGGGCATAAACGTCCTGGCGATAGCCGAGGCGGGCCACCAACTCGCCGAGCGCCCGGGTAACCTCCTCCACCTGGATCGGCCGGGGAATACGGACGACCCGCATCGACTCGGCTAACCGCCGGACATGGTCCTCGACATGGACGAAGTAGTGCCGTGACTCGGCCTCGTTCCAGTAACCCCGCAGTCCTTCGAAGACACTCGCCGCCCGCAACACCACCTCGCTCCAGACGTGCACCCGGGCGTCCTGCCAGGGGCGCACCGCCCCATCGAACCATATCCGCTCAGGCGTGGACAGATCGCTCATCATTCTCCTCCGTTATGAACCATGCGGCGCTCCGGCGTCCTGTAGAAACTGCTTCACGGTGTGGCGTGCGTACTTGTGATCGACCAGGGCCGAGAGAACGTCCGGCGGCAGCGTCAGGCTGTGGGCGCCAGCCGTCATGCTCCGCTGCGCGTCAGCGGCACCGCGCACGCTCGCCGCAACCAGCCGGACCGGCAGCCGCCAGTCGTCGATCCAGCGCCGGCATGCGGCTAGGACCCCAGGTCCGTCACCGCCCTCATCGTTGATCCGGCCGACGAGCACGCTGGCGTACGCGGCACCCGCCTTCGCTGCCAGAGCCACCTGCCCGAACGACAGGCAGGCGGTGGCGTTGACCCGGACCCCCGCCTCGGCGAGTGTAGAGATCTCGGCGAGACACGGCTCGCCCTCCGGAGTAAGCACCGGCACCTTGACTACGATGTTCGAGGCGAGGCGGTGCAGCTCCACACCCTCGCTGACAAGTTCTCCACCGGCGGCAGAGGTGACCTCCGCGTGCAGGGGGCCGGGCGCGACCAGGTCACTCAGTTTGGCAAGCGTGCCCGTACGGTCCGTGACGCCAGCCCGACGCAGCACAGTCGGGTTGGTGGTCACGCCGTCCAGGACCCCCTGCCGTAGCCAGTAGCGGATCTGCGCTTCGTCGGCGCTGTCGAGGAAGAGCTGCATCAGAAGTCCTTGTAGAGGATCGAGCCGACGAGGTCGGGAAGGTTGTCCGCGATGAGGTCGGGGCGTGTGCCAGCGAGTGTCGGGCACCGATCGCATCGAGCGGAACCGAGCCAGGCTGTGCGGCATCCCGCGGCCCTGCCCGCCCTGACATCTGTTCCCGTGTCCCCGATGAACCAGCAGTCGGCGGGGGCGGCGCCAAACACGGCAGCCGCTTTCAGCAGCAAGCCCGGGCGCGGCTTGCGGTCAGGGCAGTCGACGCGCAGCCTGGTTACTGAGGCGTCCGGGTGATGCAGGCAGTAGAAGACGTGATCGATCCGGCCGCCTTCGGCTTCGAGACGGTCCAGCAAGGTCCGGGTCACCTGACCGAGCAGCCGAGCTGTCATTTTCCCTTTGGCGATACCCGGTTGGTTGGACGCGATCGCGCAGGGGACGCCGGCCGAAGTGATTCGGGCCACAGCCTCTGCCGCTCCGGGCATCAGCCGGACCTGTTCGGGACGGGCCGGGGAATCGACCGTACCCAGGTCGGGTTCGTGCCAGAGCCGGTTGAGCACGCCGTCCCGATCGAAAATGATCGCCTTTGGCTTCATGGGCGCAACGTCTCCCAGAGCGGCGTGACGGTGTTCAGCCGGGGATGGGTCGCCAGCATGTGCCAGACGACCGACTGGATGATCTCAGTGTGGGTGGTGCGGAAGGTCAGATCTGCGACGGGCACGCGGATACAGACGTCGGCCAGGCGCGCGGTTTCGCCGCCGTCCGGGCCGACCACCCCGCAGACGAATGCCCCCCGCTCGGTCGCAAGCCGCACCGCCTCCACAAGGTTCACGCTCACCGGCGGATCCTCGGAGCCGCCGCCCACTGAGAACACCAGCACCGCGTCCCGAGGCCCAAGCCGGCTGTCCTCGAGCCAGCGAGAGAACGCGTAACGCCACCCGTGGTCGTTGGTCAACGCCGTGAGCGAAGCCGGGTTATCGGTCGGTGCATAGGCATCAAACCCTGCCAGCCCGCGCAGGTCACAGACCGCATGCCCGGCGTTGCCGGCACCGCCGCCGATCCCGAGGATGAACAGCCGGCCGCCGGTGTCCCGCACCTCGCCGAGCCGCTCGGCGAGCTCGTCGACGAGGGCGGTGTCGAGCCGTCCGGATATGGCCGCCAGCTCGTCCAAGAACTGCTTGCTGAAGCCCGTCAAGGTCGTCCTCCTAGGCGGGTGGTGACGGTTCCCTTATCGGTGAACGTGAAAGGCACGTGGACCAGTCCGGTGTCGCGCAGCGCGGCAATCACCCTGGGATGGGTGTCGGGACCTGCGTAGACGAGCAGGAATCCGCCACCACCCGCACCGACGATCTTGCCTGCTTCCGCTCCTTGGGCACGCGCGGCGCTGAGCCAGTCGTCCCAGAGACCCGAGGCCTCGCGCTGCCGTTTGATGTGCCAGTGTTCCCTCATCAGTGGTGGGATGTCGTCCAGCCGTCCGGCTTCAAGCGCGACGCGGGTCTCGTCGCCGAGCTTGCGGATGTGGTCGAGCTGCTCGATCCGGCGGCTTAGTTCAGTGCCAGCCGTCGGGACCACGAGCTGCGCCACGCTGTCGCGGCGCCGTCTGGTATAGAAAAGCAGCAAGCGCTCGTCTAACAGTCGCAGCGTCCTCGGAGTAGCCACGATCCGCGTCGCGGTTACCGTTCCCGATGTGTCGATGACTAGCCGGCGCGGCCCGCCTAGCCCGCAGGCGTAGTGGTCCTGTTTACCAATTGGCATGCCAAGTCGGCCTACTTCCAATTCGTGAGCCTGTTCGATGAGCTCCACGGGGGACGGTTCGCGCCCGGCCAGTGCGTGCAGGACGCCCAGCAGGCTGATCGCGAACGCGCCCGAACTGCCGAGCCCGGTCCCTGGCGGCACGGGCCCCATCGAGGTGATCTCACAGGGCCGATCGGTTCCGGTGAGTCGGAGCGCTTCTCGTAGATAGGGATTGCCGACTTCAGCCCCCGCCGCGGTGATGTCTGTGACGTCGTGGGAGAACCGGTGGCCACCGTCCAGGCGGCCAAGCCGGCCGACAACGGTGACGCACAGCGAGATGGCGACAGTCAGCATGTCGCCTCCGAACCGGGATCGGTAGAAGGGCAGGTCGGTGCCGCCCCCTCCGAGCGTCAACCGGAGAGGGGTCCGTACGATGGCGAGGGCCTCGGTCACGCGGGCTCCCGGGTTGCGATGAGCCGTCGGACCGCCTCCGTGACGGCCTGCGCCGCAGTCAGCCGAGGCCGCCAGCCGGTCGCCAGGATCTTCTCAATGTCCAGCTCGACCACTGGCTGGTCTCCCGGCCAGGACAGGTCCGTTGAACTCGGTCTGAGCTCCGGCGGCGGCAATCGCAGGGCACGGGCCACGGCGTGCGCCACTTCCGCCACACAAAGGCTTCCACCGGCGGCGAGGTTGTAGACCTCGGCTCCGGTCCCTGCGGGCAGGTCGGCGACGTACCGCATTCCTGCAATCACATCGTCGACCAAGACGTAGGACTTGCGCTGCCTGCCGTCTCCGAGGACGGAAAGGACGGTGGGGTCCCGGTCGAGTTTGGCGATGAAATCGCGTATGATTCCCCGGCTCATCCCGCCGCCGACGGCGTTGCCTAGCCGGAAGACAAGCCCGCGAATACCGAAAAGCCCGGTATAGGCGGAGATCAAGCCTTCACAGGCGAGCTTCCCCGCCCCGTACAGTGAGCCTGGCAGCAGAGGACCGTCCACCTCGCGGACGACCGGGCCCAGCCCATTGCCATAGACCGCACTCGTGGATGGGAAGAGAAGTGTTCCAACCCCGGCTTGGCGCATCGCTTCGAGCACCTGCTGGGTAATCCACACGGAGGAGCGGAAGTCAATCCCGGTGTCCCGGGCTCCGAGCGGGATGTCGGCATTGGCCGCGAAGTGCCAGACCTCCTGAATTCCCGGCACTGCTCGAGGAAGCACGTCTGCGAGTTCTCCCCGCAGGTAGGCGACCTGGTCGGGCGTCCCCGGAAGCGGGTCGACGAGGTCCGTGGCGATGACCTCGTGCCCGAGACCCGCCAGGGTCTGGACGGCATGGGAGCCTATGAACCCTGCCGCCCCGGTGACGAGTATCTTCATGCTTCGGCCTCACCTTTCTGATCCGATCGGTGCAGCAAGAGGGCAGCGAGGGTCGCTGCGTCGAAGACCAACCCGTCCGCGATGTGCCGGGCAAGCAGGCTGGGCGGGACGCACCAGGTCTCGGCACCGAGCTCGCCGGCCTCGAGCCGCGCCACGTCCCGGCGTACGGCTCTGACCTCGACGACAGCGAAACTCTGCGCCGCCCAGTCAGCCGCCTCGTACAACCGCTCCGCCAGGACCCGCGGCGCGGCGCCGATCCAGCCTGTCTCCTCGGCGAGCTCACGGAGCGCGGCATCCGTGGCCGACTCGCCGGGAAGCACTCCGCCCTGCGGCAACTCGAGACTCCATCGGCCCGCCGCGTATCGGAACTGCCGGGTCATTACCAGGGAACCGTCATCCAGCCGGCAGAGGACCAGCACCGAGTCCGCCCGGGTGACCATCGCGAACGGCTCGATGGAGCCATCGGCGAGGCGGACCTCATCCTCACGCAACTGCATCCATGGGCTTGAGAAGACCTGGCGGGTGCTGATCCGCTGCTTCGGCGGGCGTCCGTCCACTAGCCTCGCGAACTCGGCATGGCTCACCGGCGAGCCGATCTCGTAGAAGCGCTGATGGACTTCGAGCGCCGCGAGCTCACCATCCTCGATCAGCGACCGGAAGAGCGTTCCGAGGTCCGCGGGGCCAGGCGGGAGGCGGCTCAGCGAGGCGCGCCGCAGCAAAGCGATGCCGTAATCGACGTACTCGAGCCCCTCAGCGGCCTTGTCGTACCGGACGACAAGGCCGTCCCGGACCTCGGTGTTGCTGGGCACGAGCCGGTCCTGGTTGTGCAGGACGACCATGGCGGCCTCCCGGCCGGTGGCGTACCAGCGCTCCACTAGCCCAGCGAGGTCGACCGGGGTGTAGGTGTCGCCCAGCAACAGGACGAATTCCTCCTCCAGGTTGGCCTCGCGGAGGCAACCGGCGGTGCCCAGCGGCGTGTCCTCGACGGATGCGGTCACCTTCAGACTGTCCGGGGGGCGCTCCTCCAGGTAGGCGATTACCTGGTCGGCGCGGTGGCCCAGGCAGAGATGGATCGAGGGGATGTCCTGCACGGCGAGGAGATCCAGGACGTGCCCGAGGAAAGGACGGCCCCCGACCGGAGCGAGGACCTTGGGCAATCCGGGCAGCATCCCGGCCAGCCGGGTACCTGGCCCGCCCGCCACGATGACCACCTGAGAGATCATCCGACGACCTCGTGGAGCACCTGTTCGGTCCGGTCAATCATCACGGTCTGGGAGAAATGCTTGACCACATGTCCCCGGGCGGCGGCACCCAGCCGGGAGCGCAACTCTGCGTCGGCCCGCAGCCGTCGCAGAGCTCCAGCGAGGCCTTCGGCGTCGTCGGGATCCACGAGTTCGACGAGACCGGCCCGAGGCCCGGCTGCTCCGGCCGCGAGGATCTCGGTGAAGCCCCCGATCCTGGTGGCGACCGCGGGTCGGCCCGAACTCATGGCCTCCAGCAGCGCCAAGCCGAGTCCCTCGGACAGGCTCGGCTGGGCGACAGTGTCGGCGGCCGCGAGGAGGTCCGGTACCCGGCTGTGATCCACCTCGCGGTCGATCATCACCCTCCCGCGCACGCCGAGGCGGTCGACCTCCGCTTCCAGCGCCCCGGCGTACTGCGTGGACGCCGAGCTGACCGTTCCGGCAATCACCAGCCGGGCCGGCTCCTCGACCCGGGCGAACGCCCGGACTAGACCGAGGTGCCCCTTCCGCTCCTTGAGCCGTCCGACCGTGACGAAGAGGAACTCCCCGTCGCCCAACCCGTACCGGCGCCGGAACGGTCCTCCGTCACGACTGGGGTGGAACAGTTCGGTGTCGACCCCGTGGTGGATCAGCCGGATCCGTTCCGGCGGCAGCAGCTTCGCGGCGCGGGCACGGTAGTACTCGGACCCTGCCAGCACAAGGTCGGGTGCGAGGCTGCGGTAGCCCAGCGCAATCTTTCCTCGGCCGAACGGTTCGGTCTCGGGCTTGTGCTCGTGGTAGGAACCGACCAGCGGAATGTCCAGTTCGGAGGCGACGATCCTGCCGAGAACGGTCGTCTCCAGATTGTTCGCGACGACGACGTCGGGGAACCATCCCGCCAGAGCGCGGGCGAGCTCGGGCAGCAGACCGAAAACCATCTGCTCCCAGGGCAGCTTACTCGGATCCGTAAGCAATTCCCGGTACTCCGAAAGTCGCCGGACCCGCAAGCGGTCACGTTCAGCTGTCAAACTCGTGCCCGCCACCCGGTCGGTGACTACCATGACGTCATGGCCACGCGAGGTCAAACCCTCGGCCAGCACGCTCGCGTAACTCTCCGCACCGCCTGTAGTGGGCGGAAAGCCAGAGGTCAGCAGAAGTACCCGCATCAAGCCAGCACCTCCCCAATGACGCTTTCGCCCTCTGGAACCACGGCATCGGGCAGCAGGACGCAGTCCCGTACCTTTGCTCGGGGCCCGACCACTGCGCCCGGGCCGATGACGACCCGTTCGAGAACAGCCCCTTCGCCGATCCGCGCACC
>NZ_CEVIVC010000171.1:2817-9677 GCF_982290645.1 Protofrankia sp. CiP1_Cm_nod4 | reverse complement strand
CTGCGTCCGGTGGAGCTCCACCCGGCGGGGCTCCGCGGGCGGTGACACACGGCGTTCCACCCGGGAAGGCTCGGCCCGCGAGGGCGGGACGCGCGGCGCATCGGCCGGACGGGCATCGCCTGACCGAGCGGCCGACGGTGCCCCGGCCGCTGGCGCCCGTGAGGCACGCGGCGGCTCGACCGGACGGGAGCCGCCCTGCGCTGGCTGCGCCCGCCCCGACTCGGGTTCACGCGGCGGTGACGGCTGCGCTCCCGAGGGTTTCGGCGCGTCCGCCCCGCGAGAGCTGGCGACAGGCTGCCCGTCGGCGGCGGTCCCACCGAGGAGGCGGTTGCCGGCGGGCCGTGCTGCCGGCCGCACGGCCGGCCCCTGCCAGGGCTGCGCCCCGGCATGTCGACCGCTCGGATCGCTCGCCCGGCCCGCCGTCCCCGCGGGACCGGCCGCCGTCCCGGACGGCGATGAGGCCACCGGACGCTCACCCGGTGCCACGCCCGAGCCGCGGTCCAGCGCTGACCGGCCGGCCGGGGCCGACGACCGCTCCCCAGACGGCCGCGCGCCACCAGCGCCACCAGCGCCACCAGCGCCACCAGCGCCACCAGCGCCACCAGCGCTGAAGCGTGGCGGTTGCGCTGGACGATGCCCGGATGCCTGCCGCGTGTCCGGCCCGGCCGTGGCGCCACTTCCTGTGCCACTGCCCGCGGCGCTGCCTGGGGAAGGGTGCGCCATGGAAGGAGCGGGCGGACGCGCCCGCTCGGACGGATCCGACGGACGTCCGACGTCCTTCATCCCGCTGTCGGCTTTCCCTCCGTCCGCGTTCGTGCCCTCCCCGGCGGACGGCCCTGCCGGGCTCGATGACCCCGCTGAGCCTGACGGGCTCGCGGGCGGACCGGATCTGACGCTGTCAGCGCCTTGGTCGGTTCGGCCAGGCCGCTGTGGCGGTTGATCGGTCATTGCGCACGCTCCCGGGTCACGAGGGCCGAGTCAGGCCCAGCGTAATCCGGAGCACGCGCCGCTCCAGTAGTCGTTTTACGACGTATCGTAAGCGGCATTACTGTACGTTCGCCTGACTGGCCGCATACGCACGCGGGGCCCGCGGATACCCGTGCGTGGACCCGGCCTCCGGCTCCACCGAAATCCTCATCGAGGACGACCCTACGGCCCGCCGCTGCCGCACACCGTTCCAGCCGGTCCGCGACAGCGGTGACACAGCCGGTCCGGAAAACCACGGCCGATCACAGTTGTCCCAAAGCGGCCACGGCGTCCGGCCTACACGCCCATTACGGCAGACGACACGAAAAACGGTGCCGCAAATACCGCAAAGCATGCCGACATCCGATCCTCACCAGCGCGACATCCACCCGTAACCCCGCAGGCCGCGGTGACCGAACCGACATACCGACGGGCAGCACCGGATTCACCTCCTTCCTTACAGCCGGCGCCCGTCAACGATGGGCGACACTCATCGACACGGATGACGCCTACCGGGAGACAGGGAGCAGGGGTTCGCGACCTCGGCCTGACCCGTTCGAACGTGGCGGGCCGGGCGGCCAGCCCGCACAAGGGCCAGAACCCCTCACGGCGGCCCCCGGCCAGCACCCCTTGCCCATCACCACCAAAAGATCGACAAGCCCACCACGACGGCCGGCCCACCGCGACGGCCGGCCAGCCACGCCAGGGGCTCCCAAACCGTGGCGAAACCCCCAGCCAACCACCCCCTTACCGATCATCACAAGATGATCGGTAAGCCCACCGAGACGGCCAGCCAACCACGCCAGGGGCCCCCAAATTGTGGCGAAGCCACAATTTGGGGTCAGACCTCCTCCCCGATCCGGTGCACTCGGATGGTGTTGGTCATACCGGCCACGCCGGGGGGGGTGCCGGCCACGACGACCACCAGTTCGCCGGGCTTGCAGCGCTCCAGCTGCAGCAGCGCGCTGTCGACCTGTCGCACCATCTCGTCGGTGCTGTGCGCGTACGGGACCAGGAAGGTCTCGACGCCCCACAGCAGCGCGAGCTGGCTGCGGACGGCGGGCACCGGGGTGAAGGCCAGCAGCGGGATGGGGCTGCGGTAGCGGGCGAGCCGGCGGGCGGTGTCCCCGCTCTGGCTGAAGGCCACCAGGTAGCGGGCGCCCATGACATTGCCGACGTTGGCGGCGGCCTCCGCCAACGCACCACCGACGGTACGCGGACGGGTACGCAGCGGTGGGAGCCGGCCCAGGTCCGTTTCGGCCGTCTCGATGATCCGGGCCATCGTGGACACGGCTTCGACCGGGTATTCACCGACGCTGGTCTCGGCCGACAGCATGATCGCGTCGGCGCCGTCGAGGACCGCGTTGGCGCAGTCGCTGGCCTCGGCCCGGGTGGGCCGGGGCGCATGCACCATCGATTCCAGCACCTGGGTGGCCACGATCACCGGCTTCGCGCGTTCGCGTGCCCAGGACACGCCACGCTTCTGGACCAGTGGCACGACCTGCAACGGCAGCTCCACCCCCAGGTCACCCCGGGCGATCATCAGACCGTCGAACGCCTCGACGATCTCTTCGAGCTGGTCGACGGCCTGCGGCTTCTCGATCTTGGCCAGGACGGGCAGGCGCACCCCGGCCTCGTCCATCACCGCCCGGACCTTCTCGACGTCGGCGGCCGAGCGGACGAAGGACAGGGCGATCATGTCGGCGGGCAGCCCGAGCCCGAAGCGGAGGTCCTTGGCGTCCTTGTCGGTCAGGGCGGGCACGCCGAGGGCCGCGCCCGGGATGTTCATCCCCTTGTGGTTGCTGACCGGGCCACCGACGATGACCGTGGTGTGGACGTCGGAGCCGGCGACCTCGACGACCTCGAGCACCAGCCGGCCGTCGTCGACGAGGATCCGGTCGCCCGCGGTGACATCGGAGGTCAGCCCGGAGAAGGTCGTCCCGACCCGGTGCTGGTCGCCGAGGATGTCGTCGGTCGTGATCGTGAACCGGTCGCCGGGGGCCAGGGTGACCGGGCCGGAGGCGAACTTCCCAAGCCTGATCTTGGGGCCCTGCAGGTCGATGAGGATGCCGACACTACGTCCGACCGCGTCGGAGGCGGCCCGGATCTGTTGGTAGGTCTGCGCATGCTGCTCATGGGACCCATGGGAGAGGTTGAGACGGGCGATGTCCATGCCGGCCTCGACCAGCTCCCGAATCTTCTCGGGCGAGCTGGTGGCCGGACCAAGTGTGCATACAATTTTCGCGCGGCGAGACACGAGACAAGCCTAGGAAATGACTCCGGTGGTCCGTACACCGCCCCCACTATCCGCTGGCCGACACCCGGAAAGTTTTCCATCCGCGGGAAAAAGGCCCTATTCCGTTTACCGGGGACGCCATGCGCACAGGTGGGCGTACCGGCACACCCGCCCCGCGCCGCCGCGGGAGGCGGGTGTGCCGGCCGGGCGGGCCCGCCCACGGCCGTCACGGCCGTCACGGACGGTGGGGCCGGCCGGGCCGAGCCGGGGAGTTCCCAGCTCACGGTGGGCGGGCGGCGGAGGGGAGCCCGGCGGCTCATCGCCGTCCCGCCGGTGGCATCGCCGTCGCGCCCCGCCGGGCGGGGAAGCAGAGACGAGCACGGACAGTAACTTAACAAGTGCCACGAGGATACCGGCTGACAGCTGGACGAACACAGCCTGTACGAACCGGCACGCGGCCGGCACCCGGCCGCCGCCCGGGCAGGCGTGCCGAACGGCCCTGGACGGCGGGCCGGAGGACCTGTGCGGGCAGCCCGGCCGGCTTCACCTGCCAGCCATACCTACCAAGCCATCCCAGCTGATGCCCCTGTGGGACGTGGGTGCGGGCTCCGGCAGCAGCGCATGCCTACCAGCCATCCCGGCCGACACCCCCGACTACGGTGACCGGACGGTCACCATCCGGCGTTCCTCGGAACTGGCCGCATCGGAGCTGGTCTCGCTGTGGCGGGCCGCGTCCTGGGTGGCGAACTGGGTGCGGTACAGCTCGGCGTACAGGCCGCCGCGGGCCAGCAGCTCGTCGTGCCGGCCGCTGTCGACCAGCCGGCCGTCCTCGATGACGAGAATCCGGTCGGCGTCCCGGACGGTCGACAGCCGGTGGGCGATCACGAGTGACGTCCGGCCGGCCAGCGCGGTGGCCAGAGCCTGCTGGACGGCGGCTTCGGACTCGCTGTCGAGATGGGCGGTGGCCTCGTCCAGGACGACGATCGACGGCTCCTTGAGCAGCAGCCGGGCGATGGCGAGGCGCTGCTTCTCCCCACCGGAGAGCCGGTAGCCGCGGTCGCCGACGACCGTGTCGAGGCCGTCGGGCAGCGCTCGCACGACGTCGCCGATCTGGGCGGCGTCCATGGCCGCCCACATCTGCTCGGGCGTGGCCGCCGGCCGGGCGTAGGTGAGGTTCGCCCGGATGGTGTCGTGGAAGAGGTGCGCGTCCTGGGTGACGACGCCCACGGCGTCCCGCAGCGACCGCAGGGTGAGCTCCCTCACGTCGTGGCCGCCGACCCGGACGGTGCCGCTGACCGCGTCGTACATCCGGGGCACCAGCTGGCTGATCGTCGTCTTGCCGGCTCCGGACGGCCCGACCAGCGCGACCATCTCCCCGGGCGCCACCCGGAACGACACCTGGTGCAGGACGGTCTCGGACGGCCGGTGGTCGAGCACCGCCACCGACTCCAGGGAGGCTAGCGACACCTCGTCCGCGGCCGGGTAACGGAAGCCGACGTCGTCGAACTCGACCGTGGCCGCGCCGGGCGGCAGGTCGGCCGCGCCCGGCCGGTCGGCGATCGCCGGGGTGAGGTCGAGCACCTCGAAGACCCGCTCGAAGGAGACCAGCGCGGTCATCACATCGACGTTGACGTTCGACAGCTGGGTCAGCGGGCCGTAGAGCCGCGACAGGTACGAGGTCAGCGCGACGACGGTGCCGACCTGAAGCGTGCCCTCGGCGGCGAACCGCCCGCCCACGCCGTAGACGATCGCGGTCGCCAGGGAGGCGACCAGGGTCAGCGAGACGAAGAAGATCCGGCCGTACATGGCCTGGGTGACGCCGATGTCACGGACCCGGGCGGCCCTGGCCGTGAAGCCGTCGTTCTCCCGGGCCGGGTGGCCGTAGAGCTTGGCGAGCATCGCCCCGGAGACGTTGAACCGTTCGGTCATCACCGTGTTCATCTCGGCGTTGAGCCCGTAGCTCTCCCGGGTGAGCGCGGCCAGCTTCGGCCCGAGCAGCCGCGCCGGGACGACGAAGACCGGCAGCAGCAACAGCGAGACGACCGTGATCTGCCAGGACAGCACGATCATCGCGGCGAGGACGAAGCCAACCGAGACGATGTTGGACAGGACCGAGGACAGCGTCCCGGTGAAGGCCGACTGGGCGCCGAGGACATCGTTGTTCAGCCGGGAGATCAGGGCACCGGTCTGGGTCCGGGTGAAGAACGCCAGCGGCTGGCGCTGGACGTGGTCGAACAGCCTGGCCCGCATGTCGAAGATCAGCCCTTCGCCGATGCGGGCGGAGAACCACCGTTGCGCGAGGGCCAGCAGCGCGTCGACGACGGCGATGAGCCCGACCAGCATGGCCAGCGCCTCCACGACGCCCACCCGGCCGGGGACGATGCCCTCGTCGATGATCGCCTTGTAGACCAGCGGGGTCGTCGCGCCGAGCGCGGCGCTGATGACGATCAGGATGAGGAAGCCGACGAGCATCCTCCGGTAGGGACGCGCGAACCCGACGATCCGGCGCAGGGTGCCCGGCCGCAGCTTCTGGTGGACGACCGAGCGGTCACGCTGGAAGGCCCGCGTGCTGACGCGCGGCCCGTCCTCGGCGAATCTCATCGGTGGACCCCCACATTCTGCTCATGCTTACATCGCAACACTGTAAGCGAAAGCAGACGAGGATCGTTCCCGTCACGGCCTCGGCCGGACGCGTCAGCCGGCTGCCCCGGCCGGTGCCGACGAGCAGCGCACCTGGGCGTCGCGCTCCGCACGTAGCTGATCCGCCACGGAAAGCTCGCGTCCGCGCAACAGCAACGCCTTGACCTCGACGGCCGTCTCGCGAGGGGCCGCGAGCAGGGCGGCGGCCAGTTCCTCCACGGCCCGGTCGAGTTCGGCGGGGGCGGCCAGCCGGTCCACCAGCCCCACCGCCTGCGCCTGTGCGCCGGAGAGCATACGTCCGGTCACGCACAGGTCCAGCGCGCGGCTGTAGCCGACCAGGTCGACCAACGCCCGGGAAACCCCCAGCGCCGGAACACCGCCATGACGCAGGCCGCCGAAGGACAGGTACGCGTCGTCACAGGCGATCCGCAGATCGCAGGCGAGCGCGAGATGCAGGGCGTCGACGGCGTACCCGCTGACGACCGCGACGCTGAACAGGTCAGGGCGCGACAACCAGCCGAGCGCGGCCTGCCATCCGGCGGCCGTCCCCGTGTCGCGGGGCGCCGCGTCGAGGCACCTCAAGTCGTGACGCGCCATATCGTGACACGCGGTGTCGCGGGACGCGGTGTCGCGGGACGCGGTGTCGCGGGACGTCAGGTCGCCCGTGGCCGGCCGTCGCGCGGCCACCCCAGCGTCGGACGGCCGGCCCGCGGGCCCGCCGTCGGCCGGCCGCTCCCCGCTCGTCCGGCCGCCAGCCGGTTGATCATCAGATGGCCGCTCCCCGGCCGCCGCGCGGTGGCCACCGCTGGACGGCGACGAGCCGCCAGCGATCCGAAGAATCACCAGCCGGACGCTGCCGGGCAGGGAGCGCCCGATACCGGCCAGCACGGTGGACAACGCGGCGGACGGGCTGGGCACGCGCCCAGCCGGTTCGCGCGCGACTGGTTCACGCACGGTTGGCTCGTGCGGTTCGCGCACAGTTGGCTGGCGCTCAGTTGACGCGTGCTCAGTTGACGCG
>NZ_CEVIVC010000171.1:0-2559 GCF_982290645.1 Protofrankia sp. CiP1_Cm_nod4 | reverse complement strand
TGCCCAGTTGGCACACGCACGGTGGCGTGGTCCTGACGATCGACGGCGATGGTCGCCCTCGGACCGTCGATCGTCAGCGCCAGACCGACCGCCGCCTGGTCGGCGACGGCCGGCACCGACATGATCAGGCGCTCTTCTTCTTGCTGCCCCGGGTGGCGCCGCCACGACCCCGCAGGGTCGTGCCGGACTCCGAGAGGATGCGGTGAACGAACCCGTACGAACGGCCCGACGACTCGGCGAGAAGACGGATGCTCTGCCCTGCCTCGTACTTCTTCCGAAGCTCTGATGCAAGCTTGTCGCGCTCCGCGCCGGTGATCCGGGTTCCTTTCCTAAGCTCGGCCAATGTGGCCCCCTCCGTGATAGATGATCTGCGAACCGATCTTCACTCAGTTGCGGTGAACGCGCCACTCGAAGCGCATGTGATCCATCACACGATCTCCTCGCAAGCTCGATCCCCCCAGGCGGATCTGTCAAGTCTTTCCCATCCACTCACCACAAGAACAACAACGACCACGCACCGGATCCGACCCATTTCCCGACACGACGGAGAGAAGCCGTGCTTATACCAACATCATGACAACGTCCACACTCTCTTGCCACTACCAGGCTCGACGGAAACTTTGGCGCGTAACGTCGGGCAGCGCCCCGGACCAGCGACGAACCAGCAGCGTGACGGTGGCGCGGCGCTGGCGCTACGGTGACGCGGGCGATGGCACGGACGATGGCGCGGTGGCGAAGTGGCACCGGCACCGCCGGACGCCACACTCGCTGAACGGCGTCCGCCGAACGGCGCCAGTGGCATCGACGAGCCTCTCGCGCGCCGCTCGAACAGCATGCCGCCACCCTGGTTACGGTGCATATGTGGTCATCACGCCGGAGGACCGGGCTCACCAGTCGGCATGCCCGCCGCCGGAAATGCCTCCGGCCGGCACCGGCACCGGGCGGCGCGCCACTTCCGCGCCACCCGTTCGTCCCCCGTCAACCGGGATCCGCCCGGCGGGCCGGCAACGATATGACCGTTTCTTTCCCACGCCCTGTCCGGCCCGCGTCCCCGGGCCACGCTGAAGGTGGCCGACGTTCCGATCACCGCCGCGCCGTCGGGCAGCGGGACGGGTGAAAACGGACGGCCGGGTATGCGGGAGCGCATGCGGAACCGGCCGTCCTCCGGTGGCGATTCCGCCCAGCCCGCGGAAATCGCGCTGTGGATCGTCACGATCGCCGGCTGCCTGGGGCTGGCCGCGCTGGCGCGTGCCACCGCCGGCCAGGGATGGAACCCGCTGCCGGCCATGTCCGGCGGGCTGCCGTTCACCGCGGGCCGGCGCCCCGGCGTCTCCCCGGCGTCCCTGTCCGCCCCGGCGGTGGCGGCCGTGGTCGCTGTCGCGGCCTGGCGCGGCGTCCACACCTGGCTGCGGTGGGTCCCGCTCCTCATTGCCAGCTATGTGGCCGCGTTGGGCTGGGCCGTGGCGCTGGCGGTGGGCAGTGCCCACCCGGGGGCGCTGGCGGTGGGCACTGCCCACCCGGGCCTGGCCGGCGCGCTCGCGGTCGGTGCGTCCACGGCCAGCGACGGGCACCTGCCGGACGGGCCGGCCGCCGCCGACGCCGGCCTGACGGCCCTGCTGCGGACGTTCACCGAGCACACCGGTGCCGGCGGCTACGGCGCGCGGGCCCACCCCCCGGGGCCGACGCTGCTGGTGTGGCTGCTCGCCCAGCTGGGGATCACCACGCCGATCGCCCTCGGTGCCGTCCTGACGGCGCTGGGCGCGGCCACGGTCCCGCTGGTGGCGGTCGCGGTCCGGTCGCTGTGCCATGAGACCGCCGCCCGCCGTCTCGTCCCGGTTCTGCTGCTGGCGCCCTGGGCGCTGTGGACGGCCGCGTCGGTGGACGCGGTGACCGCGGCCCTCGGCGCCGCGTTCGTCACGCTCGGGGTCGTCGGCTCCGAGCCGGGACGGCGGCTGTGGTGGGCGGCGGCGTGCGGCCTGCTCCTCGGCGTGGCCACGCTGTTCGACTACGCGATGCCCTGGCTTGGCGCGACGGTCGTCGCGGCGTACTTCGTCCGCCGCCGGCCGCTGCTCAACGTGATCACCGGTGGCTGTTTCCTGGTGCCGCTGTCGCTGCTGTCGCTGTGGGGGTTCTCCTGGCCGGACGGGCTGGCCGCGGCCCGCGCGCAGGCCGCCCACACGGCCGCGCAGGCCGGCCTGGCCGGCGCGGCGACACTTCCGGAGCCGCTCGCCCGGCTGCCGGTGGGGTTGGCGGTCGTGCTGGTCGCGTGCGGGCCGGTGATCATCCGGGCGGCCCGGCGGATCCGGCTCACGCCCGGCTGGCCGTTCCTGGTCGGCGCGGTCCCCGCGATTCTCTTCGGCATGCTGACGGGGCTTGCCGCCACGGCGCCGGAGCACTCCTGGCTGCCGTTCTACTGCTGGCTGGTGGTCCCGGCCCTGGCGCCGGACCCACGCCCGAACGGCCCGGGCGACACCGCCCGCGCCGGCCCCCTCCCGCTGGCCCTGACCACTGCCGGCGCCCTCACCGCGATCATCACCCAAGCCCTCCTCCCCACCACCC
>NZ_CEVIVC010000170.1:8681-9855 GCF_982290645.1 Protofrankia sp. CiP1_Cm_nod4 | reverse complement strand
CTGCTGTAGCAGCCACTTGCTCTCTCGTTACTGTGACCGCCTCGGTCTCGAGGCGTCGAAGCCGAAGCCGACGCCGGCGCAGCCCCCTCCCTTTCCCCAGGCTTCCTTTTCCCGCCACTCCTTGACCGGCGAGGGAAAAGGGATCATGACAGCACGTGCGTGAGTGGCTGCTCCCTCGATCTCAATATCCTGATCAGGTCAGGATGTGTGATCGGGCTCGTGGGTGGGGGCGACGTGGCGGGAGATTCTGGTGGGAGTACTCGGGCTGCGGGGGGTGCAGGGGATTTTGACTATGAGGCGCACGGTGACGGCTACGCTCGGCGGCGCCGTACCGATCCGCGTATCGCGGCCCTGATCCATGCTGCGCTCGGCGATGCCCGGACCGTGCTCAACGTGGGCGCCGGCGCGGGCTCCTACGAACCGGCTGACCGCCACGTCGTCGCGGTCGAGCCGTCCGCGGCGATGCGCTCCCAACGGCCGCGTCACCTTGCCCCCGCGATCGACGCGACCGCCGAGGAACTGCCGTTCGACGACGGCAGCGTCGACGCGGCCATGGCCACCGTGACGGTCCACCAGTGGGCCGACCCCGACCGCGGGCTGCGGGAGATGCGCCGGGTCAGCCGCGGACCGGTCGTCGTGCTCACCTTCGACGGCGACACCCTCGACCAGTTCTGGCTGGCTGACTACATTCCGCAGCTCATCGCGGCCGACCGGCCACGCTACCCGGCCATCGGGCACATCCGTGCCGTCCTCGGCGGCGCGAGCACGGTGACCCCGGTCCCGGTGCCGATCGACTGCGTGGACGGGTTCACCGAGGCGTACTACGCCCGCCCGGAGGCGTTCCTCGACCCGGCGGTGCGCCGCTCCCAGTCCGTGTGGGGCTTCGTCGACGCCGACATCGCCGAACGCGCGGTCGCCCGACTGCGCCACGACCTCGAGTCAGGCACCTGGGATCGCCACTACGGTGCGTTACGACACCAGCCCGAATTCCATGGCTCCCTGCGGCTCGTCACCGCCCTCCCACCCAGCGACACAGCACAGGCCGACTGAGCCGCCAGCCAAAACTGGCCAGACGGTGCCACGCCGGCCAACGTCAGCCCGTCAGCCCGTCAGCCCGTCAGCCCGTCAGCCCGTCAGCCCGTCAGCCCGTCAGCCCGTCAGCCCGTCAGCCCGT
>NZ_CEVIVC010000170.1:0-8275 GCF_982290645.1 Protofrankia sp. CiP1_Cm_nod4 | reverse complement strand
CCGCCGGCCCGTCCGCCCGTCCGCCGCGCTCAAGCGGTCCGGCGGCGTTGCCTCGGAATCGCCCGGACACGACGACCAGGGCCAGTTCAGGCCGACATGGCACCAGTTGAAAACCTTCTATATTAGTAGATATCACCCCTGTGGACGAATGTTATCCACAGGGGTGGCCGAGATGCACAGTCAGGAAATGCCCGACACATGGAGAGACATCCTCCTTGATCAGGATGGTGTCGTACGGCTGGAAGTGGCGGTTCGTGCCCTCGGCCGGCCGGCCGTCCGCCATCGGCTCGTGACCGGCGCCTGGCAACGGGTGCACCTACGGGTGCTCGTCACCCACAGTGGCCCGCTCTCCCCACCGCAGACGCGGTGGGCGGCCGTACTGCACGCGGGAGCCGATGCGGTACTCAGCCATGCCACCGCCGCCGAGCTGGGCGGGCTGCAGGGCTTCCCGTCAAGAACGATCCACGTCAGCGTGCCGAACGCGCACCAGGCGCCTGCCGTCCCCGGCGTACGGGTCCATCGCCGCCGCGGCCTGGGCGCCGACGGCATCCTCCCGGCCGTGCGTCCACACCGCATGCGTATCGAACACGCGCTGCTCGACATGGCGTCGACCGCGACCAGCGAGGACGCGGCCAGAGCGTTGCTGGCCGCCGGCGTCCAGCAACGGCTGACAACCGCCGCACGGCTGCGGGCCGTCCTCGACCGGCTTGTCCGGGTCAGATGGCGGCGTCTCATCAGTGAAACCCTCGCCGACGTCGAGGGCGGCTCCCATTCGCTGCCCGAACTGCGTTTCGTCCGCGCGCTGCGCGCGGCGTCCATACCGCTGCCGGACCGGCAGGTGGCCCGGCAGCGAGCGAGCGGACGCTGGTATCTGGACGCCCACTGGGAACACGCCCGCCTGACAGTGGAGATCGACGGCACCGGCCATCTCGACCCCCGCACCTGGCTGGCCGACCTCGCCCGCGGCAACGAGCTGACCCTCGCCGGCGACCGCGTCCTACGCTTCCCGTCCTTCGCCGTCCGTGACCACCCCGACGACGTCGTGGCCCACATAGCCCTCGCACTCACCAGCCCACTCACGAACACGATCATGACAACGAGGGGACAGGTGGCTGCCACAGCAGCCACTTACACACTCAATCGTGTGATCTGACGCGGCGTTGGGGTCTTTTTGGATCTTGACTGGTGGGGGTGCCGGCGGTGGTGTGGGAGGGGGTCTGCTGGGGGCTGGTCCGTGTGGGTGAAGATGCCCACGGGAAGCGAAGCGGGCTAGCTCAGGCGGGTGACGGCTACGGTTACGCCCAGGGAGGTCGATGCGCCGCCGGAGTAGACGCCGAGGAGGGGCGGGACGTCGTTGTAGTCCCGGCCGCGGGCCACGACCACGTGTTGCTGCCCGGCGGGGACGCCGTTGGTCGGGTCGAAGCCCCACCAGTCGCCGAGCCAGCCCTCCACCCACGCGTGGCTCTGGCCGACGACGGTCTCGCCGATCGTGGCGTCCGTGGACGGGTGCAGGTAGCCGGAGACGTACCGGGCCGGTAGGCCAACGGCCCGCAGCAGCACCAGAGCCAGGTGGGCGAAGTCCTGGCAGACGCCTTCGCCCTGCTGCCAGGAGTCCACCGCGGACGTGTGCACGCCGGTCGTGCCGGGCCGGTAGGTCAGGCGCTGCCGGACCCATTCGCCGACAGCCGGGACGAACTCGGCCGGGGTGTGGCGCGCGGCGAGTTCGCGGGCCGTCTCGGCGAGCTCCGGATGGTCCGTGGTGAAGCGGCTCGGACGGATGAACTCGACGAAGCGGTCCGTGATCGACCCGTCGGCGAGGGCCTGCCAGTCCGGTCCGTCGCTCGGTCCCGGCCGGGCGGGGGCGGTGCGTACCACCGAGCGGCCGGTGACGACGAGCTCGGTGTGCGGGGTGTGCAGGTCGAACGCGGTGACCTGCGTGCCCCAGTAGTCCCAGTAACGGTAGGTGGCCGCCGTCGGCTCGGTGCGCACGGTGGCCTCCAGGGTGAGCTGGCCGGCGGCGGTCTGCGGGATGATCCGGGTCTCGTTGTACGAGGAGATCACCGGGGCCGCGTACCGGTAGCCGGTGGAGTGCTCGATCCGGATCTGCCAGCTCACCGCCGCGCCTCCGTTCGCCCGCCGGCCCCACCCCGGCCCGCCGCCACACCGGCCCGGCCCCGGCCAGCCATCATGCCGGCTCCGCTCTCACCCGTCGTCATGCTGGTACCTCGATCGTCCAGGAGCGGGGGGCGTTGCGGGCGAAGTAGCGGTGCGTGACTGCCTCGCTGACGGTGGAGCAGGTGCGTTGCAGCGACACCAGCAGGTCGGGCATGTCGTCGACCAGCTCGTCCACGCTGCGGAACTCAAGTTCGGTGCGGGCCCGGCCGACGATGCGGCGGGCCATGTCGTCCACGGTGAACCGGGCCTCGCGGCGGGTGCCGTCGAGCTCGGCGAGGATCTGCTCGGCCATCGACAGCGACCAGTACACCGACCGTGGGAACAGCCTGTCCAGCAGCAGGAACTCGGCGACGCGCGCGGCGTCCACGGCCCGCCGGTAGGTCCGCAGGTACGCCTCGTGCGCCCCGCAGGAGCGCAGCAGGCTCACCCAGCTCTGGGACGCGGGATCCTCGCTGATGCTCGACGACAGCAGCCGGGCGGTCATGTCGACCCGTTCCAGGCTGCGCCCGAGGATGAGGAAGCGCCAGCCGTCGTCGCGGGCGAGGGTGGCGTCGACCAGGCCGGCGAGCATCGCCGTCCGTTCCCTGATGTAGCGGAAGAACACGTGCGGGCCGAGGCGGCGCGCGAGCTCCTCGGAGTGCGGCAGGTCGTTCCAGGTCGCGTTCAGGCACTCCCAGACCTCGCTGGAGATGACGTCGCGGGCGCCGCGGGCGTTCTCCCGGGCCGCGCCGACCGCGCCGGTGATGCTGGACGGGTTGGCCGGGTCGAACGCGAGCAGTTCGGTGACCTGCCGTGAGTCCGCGGCGGCGGCGTCGTCGGGCGCGGGCATGCCCATGACGGCCAGCAGCTCCCGGCCGGCCGAGGTCTCGTCCAGCCACGGGTCCTCCAGCACCCGTTGGACGTGGACGTCGAGGATGCGGGCGGTGTGCTCGGCGCGCTCGGAGTAGCGGCCGATCCAGAACAGCGACTCGGCGATGCGGCTCAGCATGCGGCCGGCCCGTTCAGGCGGCGGGCCTGGTCACCGATGGTCTCCGGCCGTGGCTGTCCGTGTTCCGACTGGTCCCACCGCGGCTCCTGCCGCTGCCCTTGCCGCTCCTGCCTCTGCCATGGCTGCCCCTGCCATGGCTGCCCCGGCTCCTGTCGCCGTGGCTGCCCCGGCCGGTGTTGTGGCCGCCCTGGGGGTGGTTGCGGCTGCCGTCCCTCCCGCTGTTGTTGCTGTTGTTGCTGCTGGTCGCAGGAGGGGAACGGGCCGACGTCGGGGCCGTCGGCGACCTGCGGGACGTTGCCCGGCGGCCGGGTGCGCGGGGAGATGCTCTCCCGGCTGGACTCCGGCGAGGCCAGCACCCAGGTGTCCTTGGAGCCGCCGCCCTGGCTGGAGTTGACCACGAGGCTGCCGCGCGGCAGCGCGACCCTGGTCAGCCCGCCCGGCAGCACCCACACCCGGCGGCCGTCGTTGACCGCGAACGGGCGCAGGTCCACATGCCGTGGCCCCAGCCGGTCACCGGCGAGCGTGGGCGAGGTCGACAGCCGCACGATCCGCTGGGCGATCCAGCCACGCGGGTCGGCTTCGATCTTCAGCCGTAACACGCCGAGCTCCGCCGCGGACGCCTGCTCGCCGATGACGATGCCCTTGCCGCCGGAGCCGTCCACCGGCTTGAGCACGAGCTCGTCGAGGTGGCCGAGCACATGGTCGCGCTGGTCGGGGTCTTCCAGCCGGTAGGTGTCGACGTTGGCCAGGACCGGTTCCTCGCCGAGGTAGTACCGGATGAGGTCGGGGACGTAGGTGTACATCAGCTTGTCGTCGGCGATCCCGTTGCCGACCGCGTTGGCGATGGTGACCCGGCCCGCCCGGGCGGCGTTGAGCAGCCCGGCGCAGCCAACCACCGACTCGGGGCGGAAGTGCAGCGGGTCCAGCCAGTCGTCGTCGATCCGGCGGTAGACGACGTGGACGGGCCGGTCGCCCTCTGTCGTGCGCATGGTGACGTTGTTGTTGCGTACCGTCAGATCCCGTCCTTCGACGAGTTCGACGCCCATCTGCCGGGCGAGCAGGGCGTGCTCGAAGTACGCCGAGTTGTACACCCCCGGTGTCAGCACGACCACGGTCGGGTCGGCGACGTCGGGCGGGGCGGCGGCCCGCAGCGCGTGCAGCAGATGGGTGGCGTAGTCCGCGACCGGGCGCACCCGGTGGGTGGCGAACAGTTCGGGGAAGACCCTGGTCATCGCCCGCCGGTTCTCCACCACGTAGCTGACCCCCGACGGCACCCGCACGTTGTCCTCGAGGACGCGGAAGCCGCCCCGCTCGTCGCGGATCAGGTCGATGCCGCTGACGTGCGCGCGGACCCCGTTCGGCGGGTCGATGCCGTGCGCGGCGCGGTGGAAGTGCGCGCTGGAGAGCACCAGCCGGCGGGGGACGATCCCGTCGGCCAGGACCTCCGCCCGCCCGTAGATGTCGGCGAGGAACGCCTCCAGCGCCCGGACACGCTGGGTGACCCCGCGTTCGATGACGTCCCATTCGGAGTTGTCCAGCAGGCGGGGGACGAGATCCAGCGGGAAGGGGCGCTCCTCGCCGAAGAGGTTGAAGGTGATCCCGGCGTCCCGGAACGCCCGGTCGAGCGCGGCCTTGCGGGCGGCGAGGTCGCTGCTGCTCAGCGGCCGGAGGGCGTCGTAGAGCGAGGCGTACAGCGGGCGGGGGGTGTCCGGGGCCTCGAACACCTCGTCCCAGGCCTGCGTGGCCTGGGACGCATACCCTTCGAAGAGGTCCGCCACATCCGGAGAGCCTAAGTTGCCTGTGTTACCGCCGTATGACGGCGTTTCGGCCCTGGTGGCACAAAAATGATCACCATGCCGCCGGCTGTCGGTTGCAGGATGGATACAGATGTGTACCAGACGGCTAACCGTAGTCCGAGATCGGGCGATCGTAGTCTGAGACGATGGGTCTGGCGGCGCGGTGCCGCCTCGCTGTCATCGGCTGTCGGTTGCCAGCACCAGTCGGTCGGTGACCGGCAATCGGTTGCCGGTCACCGGCTGCCGGTAGGGCGGTAGCCGATCGCTCCACGTTCGTCGACGTTCCCGGAAGGCCACGTACACCAATGATCATTGCGTCCGATCTCGAGCTGCGCGCGGGCGCCCGCACCCTCATCGAGGCGGTGTCGTTCCGCATCCAGCCCGGCGACCGGATCGGGCTCGTCGGACGCAACGGGGCCGGCAAGACGACGCTGCTGAAGACGCTGGCCCGCGAGACCCTGCCGTTCGCCGGCACGGTGGACGTCCGCGGCGAGCTCGGCTACCTGCCGCAGGATCCCCGCAGCGGCGACCCGTCCGATACGGTCCGCGACCGCGTTCTTTCTGCCCGTGGTCTCGACGCGTTGCTGCGCGAGATGGAGAAGCTGCACGTCGAAATGGCCGAGCTGGTCGACGAGGCCGCCCGCGACACGGCCATCCGCCGCTACGGCCGGCTGGAGGAGCGTTTCGGCACGCTCGGCGGGTACGCGGCCGAGGCCGAGGCGGCCCGGATCTGCTCGGCGCTCGGGCTGTCGGACCGGGTCCTCGCCCAGCAGCTCGAGACGCTCTCCGGTGGCCAGCGCCGCCGGGTGGAGCTGGCCCGCATCCTCTTCGCCGGGGCCGGCGACAACCAGGCGACCCTGCTGCTCGACGAGCCCACCAACCACCTCGACGCCGACTCGGTCGTCTGGCTGCGCGACTTCCTGCGCTCCCACGACAGCGGGCTGGTCGTGGTCAGCCACGACGTCGACCTGCTCGACCGCTGCGTGAACAAGGTCTTCTACCTCGACGCCACCCGCGCCGCACTGGACGTCTACAACGTCAACTGGAAGACGTACCTGTCCCAGCGGGAGCTCGACGAGCGCCGCCGCCGCCGCGAGCGGGCCAACGCCGAGAAGAAGATCGACGCGCTCAAGGCCCAGGCGGACAAGATGCGGGCCAAGGCGACCAAGGCCCGCGCGGCCCACCAGATGGACCGCCGGGCCGAGCGGCTGGCCGCCGGCCTGGCCGAGGTGCGCGTCGCCGACCGGGTCGCCAAGCTGCGCTTCCCCGACCCGGCGCCGTGCGGGCGCACGCCGCTGACCGCCACCGGGCTGTCGAAGTCCTACGGGTCGCTGGAGGTCTTCGCCGGGGTCGACCTCGCCATCGACCGCGGCGCGCGCGTCGTCGTCCTCGGCCTCAACGGCGCCGGCAAGACCACGCTGCTGCGGATCCTCGCCGGCGCCGAGACCCCCGACACCGGCGAGGTCCATCCCGGTCACGGGCTGCGTCTGGGCTACTACGCCCAGGAGCACGAGACCCTCGACACCGACCGCTCGGTACTGGACAACATGCGCGCGGCCGCACCCGGCACCTCGGACGTGGAGCTGCGCCGCATCCTCGGGGCCTTCCTGTTCAGCGGGGACAGCGTCGACCAGCCGGCCGGCACCCTCTCCGGCGGGGAGAAGACCCGGCTGGCCCTGGCCGGGCTGGTGTGTAGCGCCGCCAACGTGCTGCTGCTGGACGAGCCGACCAACAACCTCGACCCGGCGTCCCGCGACGAGGTGCTGGCGGCGCTGGCCACCTTCCGCGGGGCGGTGGTGCTGGTGACCCACGACCCCGGCGCGGTCGAGGCGCTCGCGCCCGACAAGGTCCTGATGCTGCCGGACGGCGTCGAGGACTCCTGGTCGGCGGACCTCGCCGAACTGATCACCCTGGCCTGAGACGTCACCGGCGGCCCGCGGGGCGGCCCGCTCCGGCGGTGTGTCCGGCCCGGTCGGCGGAGCTCCGGCGTAGTCCGGCCGGGGCTGGCGCGGTCCGGCGTGGGCTGGCGGTGTGTCCGGCGCGGGCCGGCGGCAGTGATCGTCCTGGCTCGCGGGTCGCGGTCATCATGGCCGGCGGGCGGGTGACCGGCCCGGCTTGGCACACTGGCCGGGGACGTATCGGACGCCGTCACCATCTGATAACCGTCCGGGAAGCGTCCGGAGATCGTTGATAGATCGTCGAGAAGCTGTCGAGGAGTGGTGGGTCAGGTGGTCGTGTGAGCGCGGAAGGTGGTAGCAGGGCGGTCGTAGCCGCGCTGGCGGCCAATCTGGGGATCGCGCTGGCGAAGCTCGTCGCGTTCCTCATCACCCGGTCGTCGTCGATGCTGGCCGAGTCCATCCACTCGCTCGCCGACTCGGGCAACCAGGGCCTGCTCCTGCTCGGCCGGCGGCGCGCCACCCGGCCGGCCGACGAGGAGCACCCCTTCGGCTACGGCCGCTCCCGCTACATCGCCGGCTTCCTCGTCGGGATCGTGCTGTTCAGCGTGGGCGGGCTGTTCTCCGTCTACGAGGGCGTGGAGAAGCTGCGCCACCCGCACCATCTGGACAACGGCGTGGTGGCGGTGGTCGTCCTGCTGGTGGCGATCGGTCTGGAGGCGTTCTCCTTCCGGACCGCGATCCACGAGACCCGGCAGGTCAAGGGGGACGCGTCGTGGTGGGGCTTCATCCGCGCGGCCCGCGCCCCCGAGCTGCCGGTGGTGCTCCTGGAGGACCTCGCCGCGCTGGTCGGCCTCCTGCTCGCCCTGGGCGGTGTGGGCCTGACCCTCGTGACCGACGACCCGATCTGGGACGGCGCGGGCACCCTCGCCATCGGGATCCTGCTGCTCGTGGTGGCCGTCATCGTCGCGGCGGAGACCCAGGCGATGCTGGTGGGGGAAGCGGCGGCCCCGGCGACGGTCGCGGTTATCCGGGACGTCCTCGGGCACTCCCCGCACATCACCGACGTCATCCACATCCGCACCCTGCACCTGGGGCCGGAGGAGCTGCTCGTCGCGGCGAAGATCGTGCTGGACGTGGAGCTGACCGTGCCCGCTGTCGCGGCCGTGATCAACGACGCCGAGTCCCGGCTGCGCGCCGCGGTCCCCATCGCGCACCGCATCTACCTGGAGCCGGACCTCCGTCCACCCGCGGCAGAGCCCGCCGCGGCAGAGCCCGCCAGGGCACAGGCCAGCACCCCGCCAGCCCTGACCAGCCCCGCGCCCCCATCCCGTCCGTGGGAACGAGTACGTAGGTGGCTGCTCTGGCAGCCGGTTGTTCCCTCGTTCTCGTGGGCGGGCGGCTCACGGGACGGGTGGGGT
>NZ_CEVIVC010000169.1:0-9455 GCF_982290645.1 Protofrankia sp. CiP1_Cm_nod4 | reverse complement strand
CACGCACCCAGCCCCACGCACCCAGCCCCGCGGACCCCGCCGGCGGCGTCACGCGACAGCGATATCGCCGGCAGCGGCAGAGCGTCCCACGCGTCCTATGGCAAGAAAAACCGGTCCAGCGCGGCGAGGGCCCTGTTGGTGTAGGTTTGCCGCCCCGTCTCCAGGCCGTACGCGAAGTCCTCAAGGACGCTGCAGCGTGCGTAGCAGACAGCCCGTTCTCGCAGGGAGAACATCTGGTCGCGGACGGGCCGGAGCCTGTCGACGGCAGCCGTCAGCGCCGCGTCCCCGAGGTCACGGCAGAGCAGGCCGATGTCATAGGCGGGGTCGGTGAGCGCGGCGTCACTCCAGACGACCAGCTCACCGTTGACCAGGTAAGCCATGTTGTCGAGTCCCTCACCCAGGCGCTCGACCGAGTGGACCCGCAGACCGGGCAGATGTGCCGTGACAACATCCACGACAGTAGGCAAACTGGCGGTAGCGGCCTCTGTCCTCCCCGCGCCGGGAGCGCCGGCACACGCGACACCAGCCGCGCTTCCCACCCGCCGGTCAGGATCGGCGGTGTCACCGTGCGCGTTCACGACCGCATGATATTCGATCTTCGGCCGTACGCTCTCCGAGGTATCCGATAAGCCGCTCGGACAAAGCCCGCTACGAGAAGCAGGGGCCGGTCGCCTGGATCACCCTCAACCGTCCGGAGGTCAAGAACGCGATCGACATCGAAACCAGCGACCGCCCGTGCGAGATGTGGCCGGCCCGCCCCGGTCCGATGCCGGTGCCGGCTTTCCGGCCGACGGGTTCACCAGTTCGACGGCTGACCGACGGCGACAGGTAACACATGATCTGCGTGCTCGTTTTCTCCTGTCGGTTTGCTGTGCGATGCGTGCCGCCGGCGAAAGTCGCCGCCATTGCGCTGGAGTATGCGTGGACCGCCGTTCCGTGATTGCGGGTATCGCCGGTGGCCCCGCTTGCCGCCACCACCGTCGTCTCGACGGCTTCGGGCGCCTCGGCGGGCGCGGCGTCGGCTGACTCCGGTGGCAACCGGTGCCGGCCGACGCTGGTGATCGGGTATCGCGGCGCGTCAGGCTACCGTCCGGAGCACACCCTGGCCTCGTACGAACTGGCGGCCCGGCTGGGCGCCGACTTCGTGGAACCAGATCTTGTGCCCACCAGGGACGGCGTTCTGCTCTGCCGGCACGAGCCGGAGATCGGCGGCACCACCAACGTCGCCGACCACCCGGAGTTCGCCTCCCGCAGGGTGACCAAGATGCTGGACGGCGTGCCGGCCGCCTGACGGGATCACGGACCTGATCGCCCGCCTCCCGCGCCGCCCGCCCGTCCATCGAGCGTTTCCCGTGGGGCCCAGGGGCTGCTTGGCGCGCTCGGCCGGGCGGCGGAGCCGGGGCTCGGCGAGTAGTGATCGTCAGGATACCGGCGCTGTAGATCACGGTCGGCCGGCGGTGTCGCTACGGAACGTCACGCAGAGTTTCCCCGCCTGGACTCCAGTCCAGTGACCAGCCATAGCGTGCGCCGGCGTCGGCCTGGGCTCCTCTGAGGAAGTCGTTCTCCCGCCGGATGATCACGTCGTCCCGCACGATGTGGAACGACGCGACGACACAGATCCGGGCGCCCGCCGGCGCGTCACCCAGGCGGATCGTGAGCTGCTCACCCGTCCGGGCGTCGACGGTGAGCGCTGGTCGCAGCAGGGGCCATTCCGGCGCGGCGTGCAGTCCGTAGGCGAAGACGAAGAAGCGCCTGAACGTCTGGAGCGCACCCAGATCGACAAAGATCGTCTGCCCTTCCAGCTCGTCGCGGCGGCCGAGCCGCAGCACCTGGCGGGGGGCCGCGGGCCCGGGGGCGCTGACGGTGTCGCCGAGGTCCTGCATGAGGCCGGCCGCCCCGTCGTTCGCCTGCCAGAGACAGCCGAGGTGGATGTTGCTCGGGCGAGGCAGGCCGGTCCGGGTCTTCAGTGGCGTCCACCGCAGGGTCACGGTCATGGCGGTCGAGCCGCGTTTCTCCTCCGTCCAGGTGGTGGCCGGATGATCGTCATCGAGTGCGGCGACGTGTTCCATACGCTGTTTGTGACGTGATGAATGCTCTCCGTATCCGTCACGAATGGGTGGCCGCCGCGCCAGGGCACGGGTGGCCGTCGCACGGGCCACGGTTACGAGGACGGCCTCGTCGGGCCCGCCGAGGTCGAGCAGCGAACGGGTAGCCGCCGGCACGGGCGTGAGCGGTGCGGGTCCGGCCGGCGGTGCGGGTCCAGCCGGCGGTGCGGGTCCAGCCGGCGGTGCGGGTCCAGCCGGCGGTGCGGGTCCAGCCGGCGGTGCGGATCCGGTCGAAGGTACAGGTCCGGTCGAGGGTGCGGATCCGGCTGGCGGTGCGGGCGGCCGCGTCACGGCAGGATCCCGCTCGGCCGGCGGTACGTGTGGGGGCTGCGGGCGCGGGGGCGACGAGGGCCTGATCACCGGAGGTGACCGGTGCGGCTCGGTGCGCGGCGGGTGCAGGTGCGCGGCCACGTTCCGCCGGGTCCGGGCAGGCGAGGCCCGGGTGAGGAAGGCGGCCACCCTGCCGGGATGCACCGTCGCGATGTCTCGTCCGTCGGGCCCGGCGAGGCCCGCGAGACCGTCGACGTAGCCCTGTCCGATGGCCCGGAACTTCCATCCCCGCGGGTGACGGTAGATCTCACCGAAGATCATTGCCGTCTCCAGCCCGGTTTCCGAATCCAGGCTGTAGCGGGCGATCTCGACATTGTCGGCGTGGTTGCGGACCCGGACGTAGGCGTGGCGCACCGACCGGAACGTCTGCCCGCGCCCGGCCGCGTCGTAGATCGCCGCCCCGAACTGCACCTGGCTGACCTCGGCCGGCACGGCGGCCAACGTGACAACGAGTTTTTCCGCGTCACCGACGGGCAGGCGCGGCGGCGGGGACGCGCCAGCCCGTTCCGTCGGGTTCGGCACCTGATGGGCCAGAAGCACCTGGGGCGACGTCGCGCCGCCGCTGCCGGGTGCGCCACTGCCGAGGACGCCGCTGCCGAGGACGACAAAGCCGTCCACCTCGACGGCGGCCGGGCCAGGCCCGTCGCTCCAGCCGAGGCCGATGTCCACCCGTTCGATACCGGGCGCCTCCCCCGCCAGCAGCACGTTCCCGCCCCTGGGCAGGACGACAGTCATGAATCGAGGTCCGAACGGCGGAACTTGGCGTCCAGGAAACGCGCCTGGATCGCCAGCCTGGCGGCGTCCCCGGTGTAGACGAGGTCCTGTAGCTCGTTGGCGCCTTCGTCGAGCAGCTGAAGCTGGCGGATCAGGTCCTCGGCGGGTGTGGTGCCCGTGACACCGGGACGTCCGGCGTACTGGGCCGGCAACGCGGTGAAGTCGCCGAGGGCCTGCGGGAGGTACTCGTGGATGATGGCGGTGAGATGCCTCATCTCCTCCTCGCTCGCGGACTGGGCCTCGATGTGGCGCAGTAACGGCCGCAGGACGTCATCGATGTCACGTACGGTCGGCACCGCCCCGGGCGGCAGCCGGCCCCCGTCCGCGTTCGCCCTCGCGACGATCCCGGCGAGCTCCCGTTGCAGCTGTCTGACCTGGTGGACGACCTCGGCCGTGTTCCGCGGCCCGGAGCCGGCCGCCGGGGCGGCCTGGTTCCCGAGGTTCTCGTTCCTGGGGCCCCTGGCGGTGCCGGAACGCCGTCGGAAGAACACGGCACCTCCTGTCCGTACCGATCGTATGACGGCCGATCGGATGACGGGCGTCGCTCAGCGCTCGCTGGCGCGGGCCCGCTCCAGGTACGACTTCGAGCGTCCCACCTGGGTCTCGAGCGCGGCGACGGTCGCCACCATGCTCTCGACCGCCTTCGCCTTGTACGTGTCGATGGCGTCCATCGTCGCGAAGATGTTGTCGAATGCCTTCTGCAGGGCCTCGACGCTGACCGTGCTGGACGACGCCTGCTGCTGGAGCTGGCCCGACTGCTGGCGCAGCAGCTCACTGGTCGATATGATCATGTTGTTCGTCGTGGCGTTCAGCGCGTTGATCTGGTCGAGCACGAGCCGCTGGTTCGCCAGCGCCTGAGCGACGATCACCGCGGTGCGCAGCGCGGCGACGGTCGTCGTCTGCGCCCGGTCGACGCCCTTGATGAGCTCGATGTTGTTCTTGCGGACGAGGTCGAGGGCGAGATAGCCCTGCACGCTCACCGCCAGCTGGGTGAGCAGGTCCTGCTGGCGCTGGCGGATGGGGAACAGCGCGTCCGAGGTGAACGCGTCAGCGGCCCCCGGATCCGCGGCCCGCAGCTGATCGATCTTCGCCGAGACCGCGCTGTCGAGCGCCTTCGCGAGGGTCGCGTACTCGGTGAGCTTGCCCATCGCGGCCCAGAGCTCCGCCTTCTCCTGCTCGATGGCGGCATTGTCCTTGCGCAGCTCGTCCTGGCCGGAGTCGAGCGCCCTGATGATGGCGTCGAGCTGCTTCTGCGCCGACTGGTAGCGCTGGAAGTAGCTGGAGATCCTGCTGCCGAACGGCACCACGCCGAGTAACCTGCGGGCGCCCTTCAGATCGGCCCTCGCCGGGTCGAGCTCGGTCACCGTCTGGCGCAGTTCGACGAGCGTGCCGGCGACGCGCGCCTGGGCGTCACCGCCACGGCCACCGCGGGCGCTCCTGAGCGCCGCCGCCGGACGCTCGAGCATCCGGTTGGACGTCCGGGCACTCGCGACGATCTCCCGCTGGCCCATCGACGCGATATCGCCGATCTTGTCCTGGAACGCCGGACTTCTCGGGTCCTGCGTGGCGAGGTCATCGGCGAACGCCGCAGCCCTTCTGCGCAGCTCCGCCCGGGTCGCCTCGTCGAGCGGAATCATGCTGTCCACCCGGTCGTCGGCGACGACCGGAACAGGCGCCGGCGGGGAGAGCTCAAGCGCGCCGCCCGCGGACCCCGGCACGGCCGCCCTGGCCGCGGGCGGCGTCAGCGGCCCGCCCAGATCCAGCGAGTCCGACACGAACGTCACCTCCCAACCCGCGGCCGCACCCAGCTGGTGTCCGCGCCGCACAGGATGCCGGCGGTCTCGAGCCTACGCGGTATGCCGGACAGATCGTCAGCTACGTGGGCGGCGGCGGGCCCGACAGATCGGCGACATCACCGCACCGCGACCGGACACGGGACAGGGCCGCGACCGCACGCCGCGACGCGAGGACGCCCGTGCCCGCCGCGAGTTTCCCCGCGTCCCCGGCTCGCGTGTGTTCCACGGGCAGAGCGGCTCGGGAGGCCAGCGGCCCCAACCGCGGCCCACTCAAGGGGAAACGCGAGCGGGCAGCCTCGGTTCCTGGCGTCAGCTCCTGGAGCGCCGGTCAAGTAGCTCGGATCCCATACACGACCACCCGTCCAGGCCATGATCCAGGAGAGTTTGTCGTTGTGTACGCTTTTTGGCCACAAAAGCGTACACAACGACAAAATTACGCCGATCTTCTCCGGTGGCCGACGTCTATCGAAGCATGCCATCGTTCAGGGGGGATACGTATGGTTACCTGACCGGCGCTCTGGCGTCAGCTCCTGGCGTCAGCAGTTCCTGGCGTCAGCTCTTGGCGTCCGACCATCTGTCGATCACGGAGACGTCGGCGACGAAGCGGACCCCGCTTCCGCCCGCCCAGTAGGCGGCGGTCGTGGCCAGCGTCCGGTGCATCAGCGACACGGCGTCGTTCGCCCGGTCGGCGGGGACGTGCAGCAGCAGCTCGTCGTGCAGGCAGAGGACGATCGTGCCGCCGAGGAGCACCAGCTCCCGGCGGACGGTGACCGCCCACGCCTTGAACAGCTCAGCCGCGGCACCCTGGATGACGGCGTTACGGGCGAACCGGCCGCGCGCGGCCGCCACCCGGTCCATGGCCACCCGGTCCATGGCCACCCGGTCCATGGCCACCCGGTCCATGGCCACGCGATCCAGGGCCACGCGATCCAGGTCCGTCCGGGGCGGGCCGGGCCGATCCGGGCCGGCGGGGGCCGACGGCGCGGTGCGGACCAGCCGGCCGCCGAACGTCCGCAGGTCACCGCCGGCCCGACCGACCCCGTCGGCGGCGTCCAGGTAGGCGATGGCGCGCGGGTACGCCTGCCGCATCTGCCGCAGGGCCGCGCCGGCGGCACCGGAGGTCTGCCCGTACATCGCCGCCAGGACCGCGACCTTGGCGGTGGGCCGGTCACAGCCGAGCCGGGCCGCCACCGGCGCGTACATGTCGTCATCCCCGGTCGCCCGGGCCAGCGCGGGGTCGCCGGAGACGGCGGCCAGCACCCGCGGCTCGATCTGCCCGAGGTCGGCCCGCACGATCCGGTGACCGGGCTGGGCCGCCACCGCGGCCCGCAGGCCGGCGGGCAGGTTGTGCAGACCGGCCTGGGCGGTCATGCGGCCGCCGGCCCCGTCGCTGCCGCGCCAGCCGCCGCGCAGCCGGCCGTCCGGCCCCACATAGCTGTCCAGCCAGCGGTACCCGTAGGTGGTGGCGATCCGCTCGGCCTTCCGCCAGGCCAGCAACGCCGCGACAACCGGGTGGACGTCGCGCAGCGGCTTCAGCCGGGCCGACCTGGTGTCCGGGATGTCGATGCCGAGGCCCAGCAGGGCGGTTCGCAGCTCCACCGGATTACGCAGATCCACCCCGCCACCGAGGTGGGCCAGCACCGGGGCGTCCCGCGCCCGCCGGGACGCGGCATCCTCGGCGCCGTCCCGCGGCCGGGGACCGACGACCTTGGCGATCATCCGCTGGGCGGCCGCGCGGTCCAGCGGCAGCCCGTCCCGTTCCAGCTCGCGGGCGAGCAGCTCCGCCGCGGACTCCGCCCAGGCCGTCAGCACCGCCAACGGTATGCCACCCGGCGCCGCCCGCGGGTCGTCCAGCCGGCGCAACGCCCGCTCCTGCGCCGCCCGGACGGCGAGGGCGAGCTCCGCGAAACGGGCAGCCCGCCGCAGCCGGCCGGCCGGGTCGCCGCGGCCGGGGATGCCCCACGCCTCGTCCGCCCAGCCCGAGCGCAGCTGCCCGTCGCCGCGGACCGGCTCCTGCGGGTCGTCACCGTCGGCCGCGTCCTCCACCACGGCCAGCAGGTCGAGCTGCCCACCCCGCGCCATCTTCCCGCCACCGGCGGCGGGAAGCGGCAGCCCACGGGCGGCGGCCCATACCGCGCCGGGGTCGTCCCGCCGTCCACCGTGCAGCACCCGGTGGACGGCGGCCAGATCCCAACAGACAGCCAGCCGCACACCGGCGGTGACCAGCGGCGCCGCCGCCCCCCGCGCCGACCACCACACCCACCGAGGCCCGAGAACATCCTCGACCTCGGCCACGACGGCGGACGGCTCGTGAGCCCGCACCGCCCAGCCGCCCCGCTCGCAGGCCAGCCCGACTCCCGCCCCGGCGACCACGACCACCGCCACCGGCTCCCGCCGCCCCACCCCGGCCGCCCGAAGAGCACGGGCGACCTCACCGGCGTCCAGCAGCGGCATCATCCGCCCATCTTCGCCCCCGCGAACCTGGATCGGTGAGATCACCTGCGTTGCCGGGTCTGTTCACCAGGACAACTCCCGCCGCCCCGAGCCCGGCACCGCACCTCGTGTACCGGAGACGGATCACGCCACCACGGATTATGTATCACAACGGATGACTACGCGAAAATCTCACCGGCCAGAAACAGAAAGATGGCCTCTATATTTATGCGTGTTAATTCCGAAACACCACGCCCAGCCGACCGTTCCGGCGAATTGCTGGACCTGGTGGAGGGCATGCAGTTCGACATCGTGCGACCCTCGCACCGGCTGCGGCGGAACGGCACCCAGGGCACGAAGGAAGAAGAGGCTTTCATTTCGTCCACTGGTCATGTATACCCCGAACTGGGACAGGAAATTACTGAACGCGGCGACAGGCTCCCTCGGCGCGCCTGGATCCAGCCACCAGGCAGCCAGTAGCTGGGTGCCAGCTCCGTTCTGCGCGTCATATGCGCTCAGTAGCATCGGCCTGTGTCCACCGTCCGACCGCTCCGGTGGAGCAACGCCAAGCAGGACGAATCCGGGCTCCACATTGAAACGATGCGCTTCAGGAGCCCGCCATGATGCCCTTTCGGCAACCTCGGACGCTATCCCGAACCGGTGGTTGTTCATAGCCAGATAACCGGGCGTCGCCAGCAGGTCGGCGGGCATCGTCCGCTGCACCCGGAACCGATCCTCCACCAACAATGATTCAATCTCTGCCGCCACCCGGCTCCGCCGCCAGAACACAGCAAGATGGTACTGGCGCCGCGCAAGGAGCCCTCCGCGGCCACCCTGACGCCCCCACCCGTGCCATCGACCGCCCCGGGCTGGCCATTCCCATCACCACCGGGCACGCCGTCTCACTGTCACCGCCCGATCACGACTGGAGGAACAAGGCTTGACGGAGGAGGATGAGCCGATCCGGGTACCGTACCCAAACATCGTACCTCTATGGTACGGTAAACTTGTACAATAGAGAAGGAGGGTGACAGTGGCTATCAGCGCCAGCGAGGCTCGCTCGCGCCTGTTCCCCCTGATTCAGCAGGTCAACGACGACCACGTGCCGGTACGGATCAGTTCCAAGAACGGAGACGCCGTCCTCATGTCCGCTGAGGACTTCGACTCCTGGCAGGAGACTATCTACCTGCTACGATCTCCCGCCAACGCCCGGCGGCTCATGGAGGCCGTCGCCCGGGACAAGTCGCACCAGGCTGCCGCCGTCAAGACCATGGAGGAGCTACAGGCTCTGGCGGGTGAGTAGTGCGGAGCATCCACTTCGACCCCGCCGCCTGGGAGGACTTTCTGTACTGGCTGGGCGCCGACCGGAAAATGGCGACGAGGATCACGCGCTTGATCGGCGAGATCCAGCGCGACCCCTTCACGGGGATAGGCAGGCCCGAGCCCTTGAAAGGCGACCTGTCCGGCTACTGGTCCCGCCGCATCGACGACGAGCACCGGCTGGTCTACCGGGCCGACGACAAGACAGTGAAGATTCTCAAAGCCCGCTACCATTACAGCGACTGATCAGGACTGAACCGCCCCGAGCCCTGTGGAGACAGAGTCACCTACGCTTCGGGACCATCCCGGCTTTGCCAGCGTGCTTCCCGCCCTCCCCGACGTCTTCCGGGCCGGACCGCCCGCGCTCAGCTCCCACCCGACCGCCGCGACGGTCCGGCGAGAAGGTCTCGCGCCTCCCGCGAGCCTCAGCACCTCACGGCGTAACGTGATCGTCGCCAGAGCCCGCTCTCGCTTACGTAGCCACGCACTGCTCACGTCGACCCACTCGGAGGAACACCCCGCCGGGAATACGACATGGGCAGAGCGGGCACGCAACGTCACCAACAGGATCAAGGTGTTGAGCCCGCACGGCCACCCAGAGAACAAGATCGTAGGGCTTGAGCCCGCGTTGAGCCCACAAACCCTGGGCGGTCTTCCATAATAGATCAAAAAAATAGAATCGCCGCAGGTCACAGAC
>NZ_CEVIVC010000168.1:9381-10069 GCF_982290645.1 Protofrankia sp. CiP1_Cm_nod4 | reverse complement strand
GGGCAGGGCGGTGGACGGTGGCGGGGCGGGGTCGCTGTCGCGGCGCTCGTCGGGCTGGACGTGGTGGTGGTCGCCGCGCTGTGGCCGACGCTGGTGCGTCCGCTCTGGTACGACGAGGCGTGGCGGGCCTACCACCTCAGCGTCGGCGCGGGCTGGTTCGAGGCCCTGCGGACGGCGAACGCGCCGCTTTCCGGGGGCTGGTTCGCGGTCGAGAAGCTGGCGGTCGCCCTCGGCGGTGACACCGAGCTCGTCCTGCGGGCGCCCCAGATCGTCGCGCTGGCCGCGCTGTCGCTGGTGACCTACCTGCTGGGCCGGTGGTGGCTGTCGCGGCCGGCGGCCACGGTCGTCGCCGGGCTGCTCACGGTCAACGGCGGGCTGCTCGTCTACGGGCTGCAACTGAAGTCGTACCTGCCGGAGGCCGCATGCACGGCGGCCGTCGCGCACCTGTGGCTGTGCGCGCGCCGCCGTGTCGAGGCGGGCCGGCGTTCGTGGCCGGCTCGGGCGGGCATGGCGCTGTGCGCGATCATGGCCGTCACCTCGCTGTTCGTCCTGGCTCCGCTGCTGTTACTGGACGTCGTGGACGCCACCCGATCCTGGTGGGCGTGCCGCCCACGCCAGGCCCGGGGCACCAAGACCGAAACGGATGCCGCAGCGCAGGAGGCCGCCCACCCACGGTGGCGCCCACGAC
>NZ_CEVIVC010000168.1:0-8941 GCF_982290645.1 Protofrankia sp. CiP1_Cm_nod4 | reverse complement strand
AGGCTCACTGCGGGACTCACGGCGGGACTCACTGCGGGGCTCACGACAGAGCACCTGGCAGAACCCAGGGCGGCGCCCGATGTTGGCGGGGCTGGCCGGGTCCGTGCTGGTGGGCGGCTGTGGGCTCGCTCATCTTGCGCTGTTCGTCCTGCCGCAGAGCTATCTGACCACGAACCCGTACTGGCGGAACTTCTTCCTCACCCGGGACAACGCGGCCGGCCAGTTACGCACGGCCCTGTGGGAGCTGCCACGCAACGCGTTCACGGCGGCGATGACCCGGCCGGACGCCCAGTTCGGTTCGCCGTTCACCGGCTCGCCGCTGCTCGCCGACCCGGATCACCGGCTGCACGTGTGCGTGATCGTCGGGGCGCTGGTGTGCTGGGCGGTCGGCCTGGTCGTGGCGGTGCGGGGCAGGGCGGGCCGGGCGTTGCTGGTCGCACTCGGCGGGGCGCTGGCGCTGATCGGGTTCGCCTCGGCGGCGGGACGATGGCCGGTCGGGTTCGTCCGGGCGAACCTGTTCCTGCTGCCGTTACTGTACGTGCTCGCCGGCATCGGTGGGTCGGCGTTGCTCCGGTCGAGACTGCATCGGCCAACGCTGGTTCCGCCAACGCCGGTTCGGCCAACCCTGCCACAGACGGCCGAATCCGGGCCAAGCCGGTTGTGGGCAGGGCCGGGCGAACTCGGGCCTGGTCGTGTGATCGCTGTGTTGCTCGCGGTCGCGGTTGTGCTGTTCGTCCTGGCGGCCGGGGCGGTCGGGGCCCAGCGGGGCAGGCAGATCCGGGCGAGCGCGGCCGGCCCGCTGCTGCTCGGCGACATGCGGGAGCTGGTCGCCGTCCAGCGGCGGACGGCCGGGCCTGGCGACATCCAGATCGTGATCCCCGGACGCTGGGACGAACGGCAGTGGTACAAGGCCCAGCAGTATTACGCGCATTACTACACCGGCCATCCGACAGCGACCGACCAGCCGGCGATGACGAGCTACCCGACGGCGGCCGGCCATCCGGCGACAGCCGGTCATTCGACAACGGCTGCCCGTCCGACGATGGCCAGCCGTTCGCCGACGGGCACGCTCGGACCACCGGTCGCCGAGGCGGACACGCTCGTCCTGCCTCCGCTGGGCTGGGACGCCTCGATCCCGCCGTTTCTCGCCGGGCGCCCGCGGGCCGGCACGTTGTACCTGGTCACCTACAATCTGGTGTTCCCGGACGCCGTCCGCGGCCTGCACGCCCTGCTCGTCGGGCTCGGCTGGTGCCCGGACGAGCCGACCCGGCGCTCCTGGCCGCTGACCGGCGAGATCACCGCGTTCACCCGCTGCCCGCCCGCGACGCCTCCGTCGGCACCGTCGCCTCAACCGTCGCCTCCGTCGACACCGACACCGACACCGACACCGACGGCGACGACGACGACGGCGACGGCGACGGCGACGGCGACGGCCGAAGCAGCGGCATGAGCGCGCGTGTCAGAGCCGTCCAGCCGAGCACGGCGGCGGCGCCGAGCAGGCCGATGACCGATCCCAGGTAGCGGTAGTCGAAACCGGCGGTCAGCGCCGCGAGCACAAGCACGGACATGCCTGCCCCGGACGCCAGCCAGAACATCCGCCCAGGCCCGGCCGAACCGGAGCCGGCCACGGCGGCTTCGGTAAGAGCCGGCCCGGCCACGTCAGCTCCGGCCAACCCAGCTCCGGTCGGGCCGGAACCGGTGGGAGCTGGCCCGGCCATGCCCGGTCCGACGGGAACCCGGCCGGCGCGGCCTCGTCGGATACCGGCCGCCGCTGCCGCGGCGCCGGCGAGCAGGCCGGCTCCGACCAGGGGCATGGGCAGATAGCCCAGCCGGCTGTACGCCGCCAGCTTCCCGGCGAGCGGCCGTGAGATCTCGGTGAGGACGTAGTGGCCGTCGGCGGCATGCGGGTTCTGCACGGGCAGGACGTTGGCCAGCTCCGTGGGCAGCTCCCAGGTCGCCGCCCGCGAGGTCCGCGCGTTCTCATGCTGGACGGGCGAGAAGTAGCCGATCAGGTAGGCCGCCGTGGTTGTGGCCACCATCGCCGGCTGGGCCCGGATGACCTCGGCGGCGAACCGTCCGGCGAGTTCCTCGCGTCCGGCGGGGATGCCGTCGTTGCCCTGGCGCAGCGGCGAGTCGTCCGGCCACAGGTACATGTCGGGCTGTGGGCGCCGCGCCACCGGCCGCGGGTCGCACAGCGTCCGCAGCTCCGGCCCGGACAGGACGTCGCAGTCGGCGAACGGCGCCACCCTCCCGTACAGGAAGAAGCCGCTGTGCGCCGAGACGGAGAAGGCAGCCCCGTTGGCCATGCTCCACGCCGAGTAACCGACGATCGGCACGGCGGCGGCAAGCGCGAACGCGATCAGACGCGCCAGCCCACCACCAGTGCCGGCCCGGGCAGCCCCGCCAACGGCACGACCGCCACCATCGGCGGCGACATCAGCGCCGACGCGGCGAGCGCGTGTCCGGACGGTCACGACGACCAGCGCGACAGCACCTACGGCAAGCGGACCGTAACCAACTGTGCGGATCGTCACGGATGCTCCGAGTAACAGCCCGGCGGCGGCGCAGGCTCGTACGGCGGGTCGGCCCGGCCTGGCGAGCAGGATCACTCCGCCGGCGACCAGCGTCCCGAACAGGCTGTCGGCGAGGACGAACTGGCCGAGGTCGAGCGCCCACGGCGACAGCAACGCCGGCGCGGCGGCGCAGGCGGCGATCCAGGCGGTACGTACGGTGCGGAGCGCGACGGCGTACAGGGCCGCGCCGGCCAGGAACGTCAGCAGATGCTGGACGATCACCAGCCTGGTCAGATGGGCGTGGCCGTCGATGAGCAGCAGGAACATCGGGTAGCCGGACGGCCGCCAGTCCCCCGGCCACAGCCCCGCCCACGCCTGGTCGAGGTAGGCGGCCGAATCCCCGAGGTACATGATCGCGGGCGGGTAGGCGACGGTGACCAGCACACGCAGCAGCGCGCCGGCCACCGCGATCCCGGCGAAGACGGCGTGCCGCCGCGCCGCGGCCCCCACCGCCCGGCGGAAGCCCGCCGCCCGGCCGGCCGACAACCGGCCAACCCGCAACCGGCCAACCCGCATCCGGTCGAGCGCCGGCCGGACGCTCGACCACCGACCGGGCACTGACCCCCCGCCAGGTGTCCGGCCGGCAGGCGTCCGCCCGCCAGGTGTCCGGCCGGACCGCTGCCGGTCGCCTGGCGTCCGGACAGCCGCCGCCCAGTCGTCGGGTGGCGGTGCGGACGTCGTTCCAGCGCCCAGGGCGTCAGTCCAGGGCGTCCGGGTCGAGCTTGGTGAACAGCGCCCCGGGCCAGGTCAGTGCGCGGCCGGCCGGTACGGGCTGGCGCTCCCAGGTGTCCAGGCTGATGCCGAGGATGTCGGCCAGGCGCGCGGAGGTGAACGGCAGGAACGGCGCGAGCGCGGTCGTGATCCCGGAGATCGCCTGGATCGCCACGGCCAGGCTGCGCCCGGCCCGCTCGGGGTCGGTCTTGACCGTCTTCCACGGCTCCTCGCGGTAGAGGTAGGCGTTGACCTCGGCGGAGATCTCCATCGCGGCCCGCAGCGCGGCCCGCAGCTCCACCCGCCCGATCAGCTCGCCCACCCGCGCCAGGCCGGCGTCCACCGAGTCGATCAGTTTGGCGTGCGCGCCGTCGAGTTCCCCGGCCTCGGGTACGCGCCCGTCGAAACGCTTGCCGATCTGGGCCATCACCCGGTTGACCAGGTTGCCCCAGTTCGCGATCAGCTCGTCGTTGATCCGCCGGATGATGTCCGCGTCGGTGATCTCGGTGTCGTTCTGCTCCGGCAGCACCGTCGCGAGGGCGTAACGCAGCGCGTCCGGCTGGAGCCGGTCGAGGTACTCCCGGACGCCGCGCCCGATCCCGGCGGACTTCGACGCCTTCGCCCCGCCGAACGTCACGTACTGGTTGGCCGGGACGTCCGTCGGCAGCTCAAGCCCGCCGTAGCCGATCAGCATCGCCGGCCAGATCACCGTGTGGAACGGGATGTTGTCCTTGCCGACGAAGTAGTAGCTGGCCGCGTCCGGGTTCTGCCACCACTGCTGCCACGCGTCCGGGTCGCCGGAGCGGGCCGCCCACTCCTTGCTCGCCGACAGGTAGCCGATCACGGCCTCGAACCAGACGTAGATCCGCTTGCCCGGGCCGAGCTCGTCGGTGGGCAGCGGGACACCCCAGTCCAGGTCACGGGTGATGGCCCGGTCGTGCAGGCCGTCCTTGACGAACTGCAACGACCAGTTCATGACGTGCCGGCGCCAGCCGGTGCGGGTCTCCAGCCAGGCCAGCAGATCGTCGGCGAGCGCGGACAGCCGCAGGAAGAAGTGGGTGGTGGCCCGTTTCTCCGGGACCGCGCCGGTGAGCTTGCTGCGCGGGTCGAGCAGGATGTCCGGGTCGAGGGTGCGGCCGCAGTTCTCGCACTGGTCGCCGCGGGCCTCGCCGTACGCGCAGAACGGGCAGGTCCCGACCACGTACCTGTCGGGCAGGAAGCGGCCGGCCTGCGGGTCGAAGAACTGGACGGTCTCCTCGGGGACGATGTAGCCGGCCTCCCGCAGCCGGACGAAGACGTCCTGCGCGACCTCGCGATGGTTGTCCGTCATCGTCGAGGTGAACAGGTCGAAACTGATCCCGATGTCGTCCCAGATGCGCAGGAACTCCGGATGGTAACGATTGACGATCTCCGCCGGTGACACCCCGTCGATGTCGGCGCGCACGGTGATCGGGGTGCCGTGGGCGTCGCTGCCCGACACCATCAGTACCCGGTTGCCGGCCAGCCGCTGGTAGCGGGCGAAGATGTCGGCCGGCAGGTAGGCGCCGGCGATGTGCCCCAGGTGGGGCATGCCGTTGGCGTACGGCCAGGCCACCGCGACCAGGACAGGCCTGCCCCGCTCCCGCGCAACGGTCGCACCACTGGTCTCGGTCGCCTGCGAGGCGGGCGAAGCACCGGTCTTGGTCGTCACGCTCCCAACGGTAGCGCTCGCCACCGACGCTTCTCGACCGGGTTTCCCAACAACGCCGGACGCCGGACGCCAGCGGCTGTGGCCAGGCCCACAGAGCGGGCCCACGATGCGGCGCCGATCAGGCCCGCAGAGCGTTGCCGGACCGCGCGAAGGCCTCGGCCAGCGCCTCCCGCCAGGGACGCAGCGGCCGCAGCCCGGCGTCCGTCCACGACCGGGGCGAGAGCACCGAGTAGGCCGGGCGCGGCGCGGGGCGCGGGAACGCGTCCGTCGTCGTCGGCCTGACCTTCTCCGGGTCCATCCCGAGCTCGGCGACGACCGCGCGGGCGAAGCCGAACCAGGTCGTGTCGCCACCGCCTGTGCAGTGGTAAAGCCCGCCAGCGGCCCGGCCGGCACCAGCGGTACCGGCGGCCACCAGGTCGATCAGCCCGGCGGCGAGATCCACCGACCAGGTCGGGGAGCCGCGCTGGTCGTCGACCACGGCAAGGGTGTCGCGCTCGCGGGCGAGCCGCGCGATCGTCCGGACGAAGTTGCGCCCGGACGCGCCGTACACCCACGCCGTGCGCACCACGTAGGACGACGGGCACAACGCGAGCACGGCCTGCTCGCCGGCGAGCTTGGTCCGCCCGTACGCGGAGCGCGGCGCGGTCGGGTGGCCGGTCTCGTAGGGCTTGTCCGCGGTGCCGTCGAAGACGTAGTCGGTCGAGACGTGGAGCAGGGTCGCGCCGGCCTCCGCACAGGCGGCGGCCAGCTGCGCCGGCGCGGCGGCGTTGACGGCATAGGCCCCGGCCTCGTCGGACTCGGCGCCGTCCACGTCGGTCCAGGCGGCGGTGTTCACGACCACAAGGCCGCCCTGGATCCTCGCCGGCCGGGC
Organism: Protofrankia sp. CiP1_Cm_nod4; assembly: GCF_982290645.1. Lineage (NCBI taxonomy): Bacteria > Bacillati > Actinomycetota > Actinomycetes > Frankiales > Frankiaceae > Protofrankia > Protofrankia sp. CiP1_Cm_nod4. The sequence goes on along the minus strand of NZ_CEVIVC010000168.1, from coordinate 3,096 downwards.
CTGGTCGCGGACGACGGCCCGCACCCGCGCCGGGTCGGTGACGTCCAGCTCGGCCCGGGTGAGCCCGGCCCAGGCGTGGACCCGTTCGTCCGCCTCCAGCAGCCGGCACAGGTCCACCCCGAGCTGGCCACCGGCTCCTGTCACCATCACGCGCACCCGGCAAGTGTCGCAGACCCAGTTACCCGGCCGGACGCGCACCCACTGCCCATGGAATCACATACAGTATCCACACAATTGCCAACGGCAATTGACGGTTAAACTCGGGGGCGGCCCGTTGACTATGGGCTCAGCCGGCCAACGGCGGCCGGCTGCCGTCGTCCTGGAGAGATGACGATCGTCGACTACTCGGAGATCAAACTGGCCTGGCCGCCGGCCGGGATCCCGCGGCAGGCTGCCTCGGGGGCCGACGCCCGCCGCGGACGGCCCGGCGCCGGCATCCCCGTCGCCAGCGCGCCCCGGCCACCGGCCCGCCGGCCCCGGCCGCCGCGAACGGTCGTGCTGCTGACCATGCTCCACATCGCCCTGCTGCTGACCTACTCGTTCGCCTTCACCACCTGGACGGGCTACGACGAGGCCCAGCACGTCGACATGGTCTACGGCCTGCAGCACGGCGCCGGCTGGCCGGCACCCGGCGAACGGATCATCGCCGCGGGGATCGCCGCGACCTCGGACGACTTCGACCGCGGCCGGTACGCCCAGATGTTCCAGTCGGGTGGCCGCGGCGACGGCGCGCCCCCGTTCGCCGAGATCGACCCGACCCCCCGTGACCAGCGCCTGTCCTTCGACGCGCTCGGTGGGCCCGCCCCGGTCACCGACGGGCGGCTGTCCAACCAGATGGTCCAGCACCCACCGCTGATCTACGCGATCGGGGCCGCCCTGCTGTCCGTCCTGCCCGGCTCCTCGGGCTGGGCGTACGACCAGCAGGTCTGGGCACTGCGCCTGCTGAACATCATCGTCGTGGCCCCGCTGCCGCTGCTCACCTGGGAGGCCTCCCGGCGGTTCGGGCTCAGCGCGCCGCTGGCCCGGGCCGCCGCCGCGATACCGCTGGCCGTGCCCGGGCTCACCCGGGTCGGCGCCACGTTCAACAACGACGGCCTGCTGATGCTGTCGGTCGGCGGGCTGACCGCGCTGCTCGCCGGCGTGCTCACCGGCGACATGCGAAGACGGACGGCGGTGGGCGTCGGCCTGCTGCTCGGGCTCGCCTTCCTCACCAAGTCGCTCGCCCTGCCCCTGGTGGTGGTGGTCGCCGCCGCCTATCTCGTCGGCTGGGCCCGCCTCCGCCGTGCCCACCGGCCCGGCCACGGCCCCTCCCGATCCAGCCGCGGCCTCTCCCGGCCCGGCCCCCAGCCCGTCAGTTCCCGGCCCGATGGCCCCGGGGCCGTCGGCGACCACCTCCGCCGGCCCGCGCACCGCCCCCGCTGGTCCGGCCAGCACAGCCGGCACAGCCGGCACAGCCCGCGCCGTGGCGGCTGGGCCCTGCCCGTCCGGGCGCTGCGGGCGCCGCCGGTGTACCCGGCGCTGCTCTCGATCGGGATCGCCTGCGCCGCCGGCGGATGGTGGTGGGTCCGCAACTACGTCCTCTACGACGCCATACAGCCCAACGGATGGGCAACAGAGCCTCCACGGCGCGAACCGGTCCTGCTGCCGAAGTCCTTCTACACCTGGTACGAATACTTCTGGCGGACCATCATCAGCCGGTTCTGGGGTGGTCTCGGGATGTTCGAGCCGCCCCAGCTCTCCCCGGCCGTGATCGTCATCGCGACCACGGCCGTGCTGGGCTGCGTGCTGGCGGCGGTCGCCCGCTCCCGGAGCACCGACGGGGCATCCCGGGGACACCGGTTCACCCGGCCGTGGGCGTTCGCGTCCGCACGCCCGCTGGTGCTGCTCATGCCGATCCTGCTGGCCTACCTGCTGGTGGGCCAGCGCAGCTACTCGGACTACCTGAAGTACACCCAGGGCATCGCCATCCAGGGCCGGTACCTGTACATGGGCGTGGTCGGCCTCGCCGTCGTCGCCACCGCCGGCCTCGGCCGGCTGCTGCGCGGGCACGAGCGGGCCGCCGGTCCGGCCGTGCTGGCCGGCGCGCTCGTCATGCAGGCGGCGGCGCTGTGGGCGGTGTGCGCGTACTACTGGCTGCCGCGCGGCGAGTCGGTCCCCCCGCTGCACGTCGCCGAGATCGTCACCGCGGTCGGGCGCTGGGCGCCGTTCCCCGTCGGGGTGACGATCGCCGTCTTCGCCCTCTGCCTGGTGACCGCCTGCGTCACCGTCGCCGAGATGGCCCGTGAGGCCCGCCGATGTCCCGCGGGGGAGCCGGGCGCCCCCGGGCCGCTGCCCGCGACGCCCGAACTGTCCGCGCTGCCCGGCGCCCGACTGGCCGGGACGTCCGTCACGCTCCTGTCCACGGTGCGTCGGCCCGGGCCCGGCCGGCGGCCCTGGACCGGCCGGCGCTCCCCGGCCAGGCGATGGCCCCGGCCGTCAGGGCGTGGTGGCGACCGAGACCCGGGAGTGGTCGCCGAGCATCAGCCGGTGCGCCCGCGGCCGGGCCGCCGACGGGACGACCTCGACGTCCCGCCCGATCAGTGAGTCCTCGATCCGCCCGATCCCCCGGATGGTCGCCCGCTCCAGCACGATCGAATACTCGATCTCGGTGTCCTCGATGGCGCACGAATGGTAGATCGAGGTGAACGGGCCGACATACGAGTCGACGATCCTCGTGTCCCGGCCGATGATCGCCGGCCCGCGCACGGTGGACCGGACCAGTGACGCGCCCTCCTCGATCACGACCCGGCCGACGACCGTGCTGCTCTCGTCGACCACACCGCGGACGGCCGGCTCCAGCGACTCCAGCAGGTGCCGGTTGGTCTCCAGCATGTCGTCGAGCCGCCCGGTGTCCTTCCAGTAGCCCTCGACCAGGTGCGGCGCGACCTCGTAACCGCCGTCGACGAGCCACTGGATCGCCTCGGTGATCTCCAGCTCGCCGCGCGCGGACGGCTTGATCGCCCGCACGGCCTCATGGACCGCCGGGCCGAACAGGTACACCCCGACCAGGGCGAGATCACTCGGTGGCTGCCGGGGCTTCTCGACCAGACGCACAAC